>JAYKIZ010000226.1:0-12462 GCA_035285965.1 Cyanobacteriota bacterium
CTTCCACTCAATCAGGTAAAAAATCTATGAAAATTATCTCGATTTACCACAATAAAGGCGGTGTCGGGAAAACCACCGTCGCTGTTAACCTCGCCGCAGGTCTGCGTAAGCGGAACTATCGGGTGCTATTAGTCGATTTGGATTCTCAAGCCAACTCTACTTTTGCCGCTGGCTTAATCAAGTTTCAGTTTGACGAAGAGGACACCCTCAAAGATAATAATGTCTATCATCTTCTCGAATCAGCCGAATTTTTTAAAATTCCTGAAGTTGTCCGTCCTTCTCAGTTTTTTAACACCCCAGAAATTGACGTTATTCCTTCCCACATTAATTTAATTGAAGGACAGTATAAATTGCGTCAAATTGTCGCTGGTTTATCCCGTCTGAGTAAAAAATTAGACTATGAAAAAGAAAATTATGATTTTGTTGTAATTGATACCCCACCCTCTCGGGATTTTTACGCTCAAATTGCTCTCATTGCCTGCGACTATCTGATTATTCCTTCTGATCTCAAGCCCTTTGCTAATCAGGGTCTTCTCAGTGTAAAAAGTTTTATCAAAGAATGTGATGAGTTTAGAGCTAATATTGGCAAAAAAACGATTACAATTTTAGGAGTTCTTCCTTCAAAAATTTCTACTAACGCTCAATCATTAAACAAAGTTTTCCCTCAACAAAAACAAGCTGTATTAGATAAATATCAGCTTCCTATCCTAGATTCTATTATTTTTGAGCGGGTGGCTCTTTCCCACTGTCTCAATCAAACTATGACGGTAGGAGACTTGGAAATGCCCGACCCTCGTTCAATTTTTGATTACGCAGAGCGTCATGCCAGCGCTAATACGTCCGCCGAAGAGTTTGAATCCCTAATTAAGGAAATCCTTTCTAAAATTGGAAATCCT
Source organism: Cyanobacteriota bacterium (assembly GCA_035285965.1). Taxonomy (GTDB): domain Bacteria; phylum Cyanobacteriota; class Cyanobacteriia; order Cyanobacteriales; family Microcystaceae; genus Synechocystis. The sequence goes on from JAYKIZ010000226.1 coordinate 897, forward strand.
TTCTAAAATCAAGGAGTTGTTTCTATGCCTGAGTTTGGTAGAGTTGATGTTCAATCTATTCACTCTGAAGTGAGTCGTTCAACCCTTAGCGAATCTGACATTGAGCAGTTAGCCGACGCAATTCTTGCTAATGGTGGTCTTCTACAGCCGCTCATTCTCAAACAAACTAGCGTTGAGAGCTTTTTAGTACTTGAAGGTCATTTTGAGTTTTACAGCGCCGTCCGAGCGAGGGAAAAAAATCCTCGGCAGGGCGAAATGGTCAACGCCTTTGTGCTTTCTTCGTCGGAGGAAGCCACGGCATTGGAACAAATTAAATTGCTCAGAAAGCAGATAGATACTTCACCACCAGTAATTCCACCTGCGACAGTTCCAGATTCTTCGGGTTTAGCGCCTTGGATTACCAGTTTTGAAATGCGTCTGAGTGAAATACGAGAACTGATCTTTCAGAATCAGCAGGTTATTGATTTACGCCTTAAGAAATTGGAAGAAGAATCAATTAAACCTCTCCCACCACTGGAAAAATTAACCGTTGCTCAACTGAAAAAGCTGGCCCAAGAACGGGGACTAACCGGCTCTGGGACAATGAAAAAGAAGGATTGGGTCGATCTCTTATCCCAGCCCTAGCGGACGTTTGGCAAGTTTCTCGCTCCCTTCTAATCTCCCTTTCTAAGGAGTACTTTGAAGTCAGCGCCGAAAATCATCAGGGACTAGAAAAAAAGCCAAACTTAATCACAGCGGCGCTTGTGGCAGCATCTCAACTTTGCAACTAGTACAACTTAAACATTGACCCTCACCCTAAATCCCTCTCCCTCCTTCGGCAGGCTCAGGAACCGGGGAGAGGGACTTTGACTCTCCTTCTCCCGAACTGGAGGAAGGGTCGCTAGAAACGGCTAGCGATGTGCTTCAAATGGACTGAGTCTGAAAAAGTTCCGTAACCCTTAGATTAACCTCGGGAAAACCGGGAGATTGAATCGCCATTGAATCTTTAAAATTGCCCACTTCCTGATAAGACCCCGCGGTTAACACTAACACCAAGACCCTTTCGGTTTGGGGATCGACAATCCAATATTCGGGAATGCCGCGGACTTGATACTGCTGGCGCTTGGCCACATAGTCTCGCTCCCGTTGCAACTCTCCGGCGCTCACCACCTCCACCACCAGTAGGGGCGGCGCCATAAAGGAACGAATTGTGTTCCGTTTAGACAATTGGACAATATGCTCTTCTCGAATAATCGTTAAATCCGGGAAACGGTTTTTCGGCTCCCCCTGGACTTCCAACTCTAAACCCTGCCCCCGCACTCGATCTGTACCTAACATTAAGGCAAAGATTAGAAAGAGGCGGTTGGCGATTTGAAAGTTTAGTCCCGATTCGGTCGGCGCGGCAATTAATTCTCCATTGAATAATTCATAGCGTTGATCACTATCGTCTTTGTAGGCGAGATACGCTTCAAAGCTGTGAAAGCGAGGCCGGAGAGCTAACATAGCTTAACGTAAGGAAGGGTTAAGCCTCCATTCTAGCGCCGGCCCAGAGCGACAAACCCGAGGGTCTGCACTCAAAACGGTTTCTCTTTGCTCCCTCGTCGCTATAATTCGAGGACGATTAAATTCTGGCCCCTCAAATCTTCATTTAGAGCCGGCGCTGGATCAGGGTTGCGCTTGGCTTCAGGATTAGGTAATCGCAACCCGGCGCCAGGGAAAACCGGAAGCGGATTGTCCCTAAAATCTTCCCGCCTCTCATCATGGATCTGATTCTCTGCCACCAAACCGCTGACTTTGACGCCCTCGGCGCCGCGGTGGGTTTGGCCAGTCTAAAATCGGGGAGTCGGATTGTTCTCACCGGGGGAGCCCATCCGGCGGTGCGGGACTTTTTGGCGCTCTATCGCAATGAGTTGCCCCTTTTGGAATTACGGAGCGTTAATCCCCGCCAGATTCGCGCTCTTTATATTGTCGATACCCAACACCGGGAGCGCCTAGGTAAGGCCCAGGACTGGTTAACCCTGCCCCAGTTGGAAAAAATCGTTGTTTATGACCATCACCAGGAAGCGACGGGAAATATCCCGGCTACGGAATTACACTTAGAAGCCGTCGGCGCCGCCACCACCTTAGTGGTAGAAGCCCTGCAAGGGGAAAACGCCACCTTAACGCTTATTCAGGCTACCCTCATGGCGCTGGGGATTCACGTGGACACGGGGTCCTTGACCTTTGAGCAAACCACGGCTCGGGACGCGGCGGCGCTAGCTTGGTTACTGGAACAGGGCGCCAGTCTGCGTCTCATTGCCCAGTATGTGGAGCCGAGTTTTTCACCCCAGTTAGAAAGCCTCTTTACCCGAGCGTTGACGGCGCTGGAGCGCCGATGCGTCGGCGGTTATGAAGTGGGGCAAGTTTTCCTGGAAACGGAGGAATTTGCGCCGGGACTCTCTCACCTGACGGAGCGCCTGCTGGAGTTGACGGACTGCGACGCCGTTTTGTTGGCTCATCATTACCCGCGCCGGGGCCAGGGCAGGGGTCTAACCCTGATCGGTCGCACCCGCATTCCCCAAACCAATCTGGTTCCCCTCCTAGCTCCGTTGGGAGGCGGGGGCCACGCCCAGGCGGCCTCGGCTCAAACCCAGGCGGAGAATCCAAGGGAATTGCTGAGTCGGTTAACCCAGGCGCTGGCGGCCCAAATTCCGGCGCCGGCGGTGGCTAGGGATTTGATGTCTTCTCCAGTGCGAACGATTTTGCCCCGAACCACCATTGAGCAGGCCCAGCGCCTTCTCCTCCGCTACGGTCATTCGGGCCTAACGGTGGTGGACGAAGGGGGGCGGTTAACGGGGATTATTTCCCGCCGGGACTTGGATCTGGCGCTCCACCACGGCTTAGCCCACGCGCCGGTGAAGGGATACATGACCCGCAATGTGAAAACCATTGCCCCGGAGACTCCCCTACCGGCCATTGAGGCGCTGATGGTGGCGGCGGACATTGGGCGCCTGCCGGTGTTGGCGGGGGAGCGACTGGTGGGCATTGTCACTCGCACGGACGTTCTGCGGCAGTTGCTCCAGGAACGGGGGGAACGGGAGCAACCGACCCCTCGGGAAATTCGGGATGTAAGCCAAAAATCTTTCTGGGAAATCGTAGAACTGCCCCCTGGGTTAAAACAACTCCTTCAACAAACCGCTCAGCTTGCGGAGCGCCGGGGCTGGCATTTATATCTAGTGGGCGGCGCCGTGCGGGATTTACTGCTGGCTCGGGAACGGCCGGAGATCGTTTTAGAAGATCTTGATTTAGTCGTCGATAGTTGCCGCACTCAGGTGACCGTCGGCGCCGGGGGGGAGTTGGCCAGCGAACTCCAGCAGTCCTATCCCCAGGCGAAACTCTCCATCCACGGGGAATTTCAAACCGCGGCGCTGTTCTGGCCGGAGGATTCAGACTTAGGCCCCCTCTGGTTGGATATCGCCACGGCCCGGACGGAGTTTTACCCCTACCCCGCGGCGAACCCCGAGGTGGAGGTGAGCAATTTGCGGCAAGACCTCTACCGCCGGGACTTTACCATCAACGCCCTGGCGCTTCGTTTAACCGGCGCCGGGGAAAAGGGAAAATTATTAGATTTTTTCGGCGGACTGGCGGATCTGGAGGCCCAGTTCATTCGGGTTCTCCACGCCAATAGTTTTATCGAAGACCCCACTCGCATTTACCGGGCCGTCCGCTTCGCCGTGCGTCTGGGTTTTCGCCTAGAGTCCCAAACCGAGGCCTATATCCGCTACGCCCTCGAAAGCGGCGTCTACGAGCGCCTGCGTTTAACGGGACACCCGGCGCCGGCGCTGACTACCCGCCTCAAGGCGGAATTTTCCATTATCCTCAAGGCGCCTTACTGGCCCCAAGCCCTCGATTTGCTCTCCCGCCTCGGCGCTCTCCAGTGTTTGCACCCGGATTTAACCCTGACCCCGGAGTTAAAGGCCCAACTGCGAACCCTCTCTCGTTGGTTAAAATACCTCGACCCAGAGCGGCGCTGGGAGCATTGGGCTTTGCGGTTAACCCTGCTCTTAAGTTCCCTTCCCTCCGAGGAGGCCGCAACCATCGCCGCCAACCTACAACTGCCCCAGACTTTCGCAGAGATTCTAGCCGCTTTCAACGACAATCAAAACGAGATCCAGCTCCGTTTACCGGACTGTCGGCGCCCGAGCGAAATGTTGACCCTGCTGGAGCCTTACCCAAGCCTAAGCTTGATCCTCATCGCCAGCCGTAGTTCTCGTCCCCACCGACGATCATTGTGGCTGTATTTAACCCGACTTTCGAAAACGCGCCCGGTCTTAGGCGGCGAAGACCTCAAGCGCTTAGGCTACAAACCCGGGCCGGTCTTTAAAACCATCCTCGACCGTCTGCGCCGGGAGACCCTTGACGGTAATCTTAAGGACGGCGCTGAAGCCCAGGTTTGGTTAGCTCAAGAGTTTCCATTATCCGACATTTCCCCTCCTTGACTTGTTCTTAGGCTCAGTAACGCCGATGCAAAAAAATTTGACCTTCTTCAGCCAAATTATCATTCTGCTGGCGGTGACCTTCACCCTCCTGACGGCGCTAGCCGCGGCGCTGTACGCCTCCTTAGAAACCCTACGGCTATTGGGGGAACTCTTCGCTCACCACTGGAAAATTGACAATGTCGGCTTTCACTTTATCGAGGTGATTGAACTCTTCCTCTCCGCCATCGCCCTCTTAATTTTGGGAACCGGGCTATACGAGCTGTTTATCCAACCCCTAAATCTTCCCCGACCGTTACGGGTGGAGTCTTTTCACGAACTCAAATCCCATCTGGGAAATATTATTTTGTTAAACATGGTCGTTCTTTTTTTCGGGGATTTAGCGGAGCAGAAAGAAGCGCCGGTTTTGCTCCAAGAAGCCCTAGCCATTGGCATTATCTCCGGTATCTTGCTCCTCTTCACTCACCTGAAGGAAGCCCACCCCGTTAACCAATAACAGTCATCGAGGGCTTCGACTACGCTCAGCCCTCGATCGGCGCCGATTTTGGGCAAAGCGCCAAAAGGTATCCTGAGTCACCAGGCCAAGTTAGAGCGCCTTGTTAACATTTCTTCATAGCCATTGCGCGTCATCCCATCCCGGAACCTTGAGCCATGCCCAGTCCCGATCGTAAGCAAAAAATCCTCGACCATTTAAACCAGAGCGTCGAAAAAGCGACCTATCTCCCGCGGTCCGCCAAAGCCGCGCCCGCTGAAAAACCCGTCGTTCCGGCGCCGGAGGTCCCCGCCCCGCCTCCGCCGCCCCCCGTCGCGCCGCAACTCACCGCCCAGGAGCGCCGTCGGCAAATTCTGAGCCATGTGCGAGACAGTAGCGGGAACTTTGGCGACTTTAGCCTCGAATCCCCCGGCGCTAAGAACAAAAAAATGGAGCACATCCGCAAAAGTTTAGGCTAAACCCCGCGGAACTTAGGCGCTGCTCCGCCGTCAGGATTTAACAATGTGTGAGGAGAATTGAAAACAGATCAGATCCCAGGCGTCGAAACATCGGCCAGACCTTGGGATCTTTTCTTTCTCCAGCTCCTTTCTTCCCTTTCCCCCCACTGCTCCCTTTCTGCCCGTTCCTCCCTTTCTTCTCAGTCCTCCCACTCCCTCCCCCGATCCACCACAACCTCCCGCCCCGGCGCTAGAATTTTAACCAGCTCTAAAGTTCCGCCAACCCGACCCTTCAAAAAATACTCCCCCGGCTTTTCTCCCCCCACGTCCAAATCTCCCGCCAAGCGCCGATTTTCCCGCGAGAGATGGAGCTGAAAATAGGGGTTGGTTAAAGATTTAGGATATTGAGCGAACCGCTTCCCCTGGGGGTCGATAAAAACAAAATTTTCAGAATTTTCAAACGAGTTCTCTCCGGGAGCCAGTAAATAAATTTCCACCCGATACCCCTTATCGCCTCGCCAAACAAAAGACGGCCCAAAACCTAGAGCTGCGAATGGCTCGCTCAAGAGCAGGACGGTGAACGCAAAAAAAATTAGGATTGTTCTCACTTTTGCCGGATGAGCTAGCGCCGTAAAGGGGGAAGCGATTTTTCTTGCCTAAAATCCTCAAAGAGTCTAGCAGATTGGGAGGGACGGACGGAAATAAGGGCGAGGGGGATAATGGCAAACATCCTTCAGTTCTGAATCGCCGCGCTCTTCTATGCCCCCGCCTTCGGTCCCGCCTTCGGTATAGAGCCGGGCGCGCCCTCCCCCGCTTTTGTTGAACGCCCTTATCTATAGAGCGCGTCAGCAAACCCTCTCTTAAACCCTTTACAATAAGTGAAGCCTTTTGACCTCCCGCCCCCATGACAGACGTTCCCGTTTCTCGGATTCGCAATTTCTCGATCATCGCCCATATCGACCACGGCAAATCCACCCTGGCCGACCGGATGCTCCAAATTACCGGCACGGTGCAACAGCGGGAAATGAAGGAGCAGTTCCTAGACAATATGGATCTGGAGCGAGAGCGGGGCATTACCATTAAGCTCCAAGCCGCCCGCATGAACTACAAAGGCAAGGACGGGCTGGATTACGTCTTAAATCTGATCGACACTCCGGGCCACGTGGATTTTTCCTACGAAGTTTCCCGCTCCCTGGCCGCCTGCGAAGGCGCGTTACTGGTGGTGGACGCCACCCAGGGGGTCGAGGCCCAAACCCTGGCTAATGTTTATTTGGCGCTGGATAATAACTTGGAGATTATTCCGGTTTTAAATAAAATCGACCTGCCCAGCGCCGACCCGGAAAAAGTGGCCGCGGAAATTGAAGAAATCGTTGGTTTGGATTGCTCCCAGGCGGTTCGGGCCTCCGCCAAGGCGGGGATCGGCATTGAGGATATTTTGGAATCCATCGTTCACTTAGTTCCTCCCCCCCAGGACACGATCGCTCAGCCCCTGCGGGCCCTCATTTTCGACAGTTACTACGACGCCTACCGGGGGGTGATTGTTTACTTTCGGGTGATGGACGGCCGGGTGAAACGGGGGGATAAGGTGCGCTTGATGGCCTCCGGCAAAGAATATGTCATTGACGAATTGGGGGTGCTCTCGCCGACCCAGATCCAGGTGGAGGAACTCCACGCCGGGGAAGTGGGCTATTTCGCCGCGGCCATTAAAGCGGTGGGAGACGCGCGGGTAGGGGACACTATTACTCAGGTGCGGGAACCGGCGGAGGAACCCCTACCAGGTTACACCGAAGCCAATCCGATGGTTTTTTGCGGTCTTTTTCCCATCGACGCCGACCAGTATCCGGATTTAAAGGACGCTCTGGAGAAACTGAAACTCAACGACGCGGCGCTGTCCTACGAGCCGGAAACCTCCAGCGCGATGGGTTTTGGCTTTCGGTGCGGCTTTTTGGGTCTGCTCCACATGGAAATCGTGCAGGAGCGCCTGGAGCGGGAATATAACTTGGATCTGATTACCACGGCGCCGTCGGTGGTCTATCGGGTGACGACCAACGATGGGGAAATTGTGGAGGTGGACAATCCCAGTTTGTTGCCCCCCATCCAACAGCGCCTAAAAATCGAGGAACCCTATATCAAGGTGGAGATGATCACCCCGGAAACCTACGTCGGCGCTTTGATGGAATTGTGTCAAAGTCGGCGGGGCGTGTTTATCGATATGCGCTACTTCACCAAAACCCGCACGGCGCTGATTTACGAAATGCCCCTGGCGGAGGTGGTGACGGATTTCTTCGACCAACTCAAATCCCGCACCAAAGGCTACGCCAGTATGGAGTACCAGCTGATCGGTTATCGGGAAAACGAACTGGTGAAACTCGATATTTTGGTCAACGGCGACAGCGTCGACGCCCTGGCCATGATCGTCCACCGGGACAAAGCCTACTATGTGGGACGGGCGCTGGTGGAAAAACTGAAGGAATTGATTCCCCGTCACCAGTTTAAAGTCCCCATTCAAGCCGCCATCGGCGCTAAGGTCATCGCCAGCGAACATATTCCCGCTCTGCGGAAAGACGTGTTAGCTAAATGTTACGGCGGCGACATTTCCCGCAAGAAAAAACTCCTGCAAAAACAAGCTAAGGGCAAAAAACGGATGAAAGCCATCGGCACAGTAGATGTGCCCCAGGAGGCTTTCATGGCGGTGCTAAAACTGGATCAGCAGAGTTAAACGTCCTTGCCTGCCAATGTGAGGATACCTATTTCACAGGAAATGAACTATGGAATAGGTATCCATCTGTTTAAATCTAAGGCGTCTAGAGTAGGCCGGCGTTGGTTCCCGGTTTGCCGGTAGCCAATTCCACTTTGACGATTTTGCCGCCCATTTTCATAATCCGCTGTTGCTCCCGGAACCAGTTATCGTAGGGAACCAGCTTGGTGAAATAGGTATTTTGTAATTCCCGTTGCGTCCGAATCCGGGTCTGGCTCGGCACGCAGGCTGTGATTTTAAACATCCGCATGGCGCTGTTGGGTCTCCTAAAAAAGGGGGTCGAGTCTCTAGTTCTAAATATTGGCGGTAACGGGAAGCCTAGAGTCAATACTCGACCTTTAGAGCCAGAGTCCTTTAAGGGGAACCCCGCTTTCCAAACGCCTAAGCCCTCACTCCAGACTTCCCGTTGAGTGTTCCCGAACCGACAAGGGGTTAGGGAGAGCGAATCTAGCTCAAGCCGGAGCAGATGTAGTCGAGGTAAACGCCCATTTCTTTGCCGGCGTCGGAACCCACCAGGCTGGCGGTGACTTCTTTGATGGCTTGGATGGCTTGGACGGTGGAGGAGATGGGCACGCCCAAAGAGTTGTAGGTTTCTTTGAGACCGTTGAGCACCCGCTCGTCGAGGATGGAGGGGTCGCCGGCCAGCATGGCGTAGGTGGCGTAGCGGAGGTAGTAGTCGAGATCCCGAATACAAGCCGCGTAACGACGGGTGGTGTACATGTTGCCGCCGGGACGGGTGACGTCAGAGTACAGCAGGGACTTAGCCACGGCTTCTTTAACGATGGTGGCGGCGTTGGCGCTGATCACGCTGGCGGCCCGCACCCGCAGTTCGCCGCTGGCGAAGTAGTTTTTGAGCTTGTCCATGGCGGAGCCGTCCAGGTATTTGCCTTGGACGTCAGCGGAGTTGATGACAGCCGTAATTGCGTCTTGCATAGTTTTGGGTTTCCTTAAGGTTTCTAAAGAAGGTGAATAGGGACTAAAGGGAGAGCCTTAGACTAGCTCATGGCGCCGATAACATAGTCGAAGTAGGAGGCGGCTTCGGCGGCGTCGTCGGAGGACATCAGACCGGAGGCGACTTCTTTCATTTCCCGGACGCTTTGGGCCACGGCGCCGACATCGGTGCCGAGGGATTTGTACATTTCCCGCACGCCCACCAGACCGATTTCTTCGATGGGGGTGACATCGCCGGAAACGACGCCGTAGGTGACCAGGCGGAGGTAATAATCCATGTCCCGCAGACAGGTGGCGGTCATTTCTTCGCCGTAGGCGTTGCCGCCGGGGGAAACGATGTCGGGGCGTTTTTGGAAGAGACGGTCGCCCGCTTGTTTAACGATGGTTTCCCGAGCGCCGGTGAGAGTTTCGGCAATACGGAGACGGGCGGCGCCGCCGGTGACGAAAGATTTGATCCGGTCTAGTTCGCCAGGGCTGAGGTAGCGGGCCTCGGCGTCAGCGTTCACGATTGATTTCGTGACGATACTCATGGATGGATTCCTCCCAATACAGTGGATATTAAAAATCGAGATCAACGGAGGGCTAGCGCTAGGCGCGGTCTGAAAAGCTCAAACAGCGGCGATCCCAGAGAAGCGCAACTCGTTCAAACCATTCTCAGGCGTCCGGCGCCGGACGTAAATCCTTCTTCACACTTTGTAACATTTCTCGGGAGATAGAGTTAAAGAGAACTTGTGGCAATTCTCTAAGTGTCACAAGACAAGCGACTCTAGGGAAGAAGCCTCTGTAATATCTGTTTGTGTGTGAGGAGTAAGAGTGATAAGGAAAAGTCAAGAGGGTCGAAACACGGAAAGACTCCTCGAGGCTTTTCCTTTTTTTATGGATTTTTGCGCCCACAGCGCCGACTAGGAGGATTCAGGATGGCAAGAATGCGGATCTGGGCTTTTTCCATGGTTCTGGGCGGGTGGGGCTTTAGTCTCCCGGCAGTGGCTCAAACGATTGTCCCGGCGGGAGATGGAACGGCGACCCTAGTCATGCCTAACGGCAATACCTTCAATATCACCGGGGGGCAACTCTCCGGCGACGGTCGCAACCTCTTCCACAGTTTTCAGGATTTTGGCCTCAGCGCCCAACAGATCGCCAACTTCATCGCCAATCCCCAGATCCAAAACATTCTCGGTCGAGTGGTGGGGGGCAACCCGTCCGTGATTAACGGCCTCCTTCAGGTCAGCGGCGCCAACGCCAATCTCTTTTTGATGAATCCCTCCGGGATCGTCTTTGGCCCCAACGCGGCGTTGAATGTGCCCGCCAGTTTCGCCGCCACCACCGCGACGGGCATTAACTTCGGCGCCGGTCAGTTCAGCGCCTTCGGCCCCAACAATTATTCGGCTTTAACGGGAAGCCCCCAGGGCTTTATCTTTCAGGGACTCCAATCTGGGGCCATTATTAACGCGGGCAACTTAAGCGTTAATGCGGGAGAAGGGATTTCTTTAACAGGGGGAACGGTCGTTAACACGGGAACTCTATCGGCGCCGGGGGGAGAAATTACCCTAACGGCGGTGCCCGGCGCCGGTTTGGTGCGCATTTCCCAAAAGGGTCAGGTTTTAAGTCTAGAAGTGCCCTTGCCCCAGGATAGCCAGGGGAACCCTTTACCTTTCCAGCCTGCGGATTTACCGGCTCTGTTAACGGGGAGCGGCCTAGACGCGGGTTTAACCGTAACGCCTAACGGCGCCGTGGCCTTAACCCAAACCGGAACCCAGATCCCGGCCCAACCGGGAACCGCCATTGTTTCCGGGACCGTTAACGTTTCTTCCCCCACCAGCGCCGGAGGAACAGCCCAAATCACCGGCGCCCAGGTGGGATTAGTCGGCGCTCAGGTTCAGGCGGACGGTCTCCTCGGGGGGGGAACGCTGAAAGTCGGCGGCGATTACCGGGGTCAGGGGAGTTTACCCACGGCCAAAAATACCTTTGTCAGCGCCGACTCTCGCCTTAACGCCAACGCCTTGGGACAGGGCGACGGGGGACAAATTACGGTTTGGGCCGACGGCAATACCCAATTTCAGGGAACGATTTCCGCCCAGGGCGGCCCTCAGGGGGGAGACGGCGGTTTTGCGGAAGTGTCGGGGAAAGAAAATTTAGCTTTTCAGGGCCAAGCGAACTTAACGGCGCCCCAGGGAGAATTGGGAACCCTCCTCCTCGACCCGGAAAATATTACGATTGTGAGTAGTTCCGGCGGTCTTAACGACGGTCAACTTCCGGTGATTCTTTTCACTCAAGACCCCGGCGCCGACTACACCATCTCTGAATCGGCGCTGGAGGCGCTGGCGGGAACGACCAATATCCAACTGGAAGCGGCCAATAATATTACGGTTAATCCCCTACTGGACGGGTTTCTATCGTTTCAAAGCGGCAACGGAACCATTATCTTCAGCGCCAACGCCGATAATTTAGGGGGCGGCGACTTTACCATGGGCGC
>JAYKIZ010000227.1:0-4117 GCA_035285965.1 Cyanobacteriota bacterium
GCAGAACGCAGTTGCGCATTACGGCGTTGACGTTTTTTCGTTCAGCACGGGCTTTTTGTTGATTGCTTTGGAGAGAAGAGTTCATGTTTCTCCTTGTTGACAATAATAAAAGTACGGTTGACAGAAACGATGGTGTTAAGAGCAACAAAGCCAACAGTCTCTAATGAATCCGATTTAACCCAATCGGTAGGGCATCATGCGCTTTACTGATGGGGAAACCGTCCACAACCTGTTTCCAACTAATTGGAAAAGAATTAATAGTGATAAACAATATGGAACTGCAACGAATTACATACGAATTACAAATTTTGAGAATTATGAAGTTAAAATTCCCCCGCTTGCCGAACAACATCGCGTCGTAGATAAAATCGAGGAATTGTTCTCCGATCTGGATGACGGGAGCGCCGCCCTAAAGAAGGCGTAACAACAGCTTAAGGTTTATCGCCAGGCGGTGTTGAAATGGGCGTTTGAAGGCAAGCTCACCGCCCAGTGGCGCGAGGAGCAGAAACGGCAAGGCAAGCTAGAGTCTGAGGATTTTTTCTCTCGGCCTACGATTTCCTTGTCAAGAATTACCCGCTCGATCGCGACCAGAAGGAATTCCTGAAATTTCACACCTTCCGAGGAAACGAAATCGTGGCGAATACCCGCCGCTTGGCGTTGATGAATATGTTCCTCCACAATATTGGGGACATCAGTAGCGAAAGTATGATTTTCTCGAATGACGCGCTAATCGCTCTCAAACAAACAGCTCAATTTTGTTCAGCATATTCGCACAATTCTCAAGACCACCGGCAAAGCGGCAATTGTGGTGCCAGATAACGTCCTGTTTGAAGGCGGCGCTGGAGAAAAAGTCAGGCAAAAACTGCTCAGTAACACCAATTTGCATACTATGCTCCGGCTTCCCACCGGCGTGTTTTACAAACAAGGCGTGAAAGCCAATGTCATCTTCTTCGACAACAAACCCGCCGCCAAAGATCCCTGAACAAAAGAAGTCTGGTACTATGATTTTCGCATCAACATCCATTTCACCCTGAAAAAGAACCCGATGGGGCGAGAGGATCTCAAAGACTTTATCGAGTGCTATAACCCCGAAAACCGTTATGAGCGGGAGGAAACCTGGTCGGAAACTAATCCCGAAGGGCGTTGGCGTAAATTTACCTATGAGGAACTCATTGCCCGAGATAAAACCAGCAAAGATTCCCCTGACCCGGAGGGGGAGCAGGCTTCGCGTGACGGGGTGGTCAAACTTCGAGATAGGGACAAGATTCATAAATGATTGGCGATGGTCATAGCAGAAAGAGGGAGAAGAAACTGAGCGATAAATCCGCCAAAGTGAGTCGAGGGGAAGGAGCGAAGGAGATAAGGAAAACAGCGCAACTGACATATCAGAGACAGTTTAATAACCTGTTAAGCAAACCTTAAGACCGTCATAGAGAGACGTTAATAAAACATTAACGCTAACCCTAAATAGTGGTGAGAGATAATCGGCCCTCATTTTGCCTAACCCCATGACTGACTATACTCTGCAAATTCTCCACGCCTCCGACCAGGAGGCCGGGATTCCGGCGCTCCAGGACGCCGTCGGCCTCTCGGCGGTGATGAACGCCCTCGAAGGACAGTATGAAAATACCCTGAAATTAAGCTCCGGGGATTTATTTATCGCCGGGCCCTTCTTTAACGCCAGCACTGACCTCTACAGGCAAGCCGGTATCGCCGACATCTTGATCCAAAACGAACTGGGCTGGGACGCCGCGGCGGTGGGAAACCACGAATTTGACGGCGGGCCGGGAACGTTTTTTAATCTCCTAGCGCCGAAGGCGACGACAACCGGGGTGGGCATTGGCCCGGAAGGTTATCTCGGCGCTCAGTTTCCCTACCTAGCCACGAATTTGGATTATTCCCAGGAAGCCAATCTGCAATCCTTGGTGAAACCCAACGGCCAAGCGCCCCTGCCCAACAGTCTTACAGGGAGCGTGGTGATTGAGATTAACGGCGAACAGATCGGGGTGGTCGGCGCCGTGGTGCCCTACCTGCCCCAAATTGCGGGCATCGGCAAAATCCAGATGCTCACCGATCCCAATACTCGGGATATTGAAACCAACGCCCAGAACTTAGCGGCCAATATCCAGCCGGTGGTGGACGACCTCGTTAATCAGGGGATTAATAAAATCGTCCTCATGACTCACCTACAACAGTTTGAAATCGAGCAGGCGCTGGCGCCGAAATTAAAAAATGTGGACGTTCTCATGGGGGGCGGCTCCCATCGGGTCATGGCCAGCGAAGGAACTCCCCTGCGGCAGGACGAGGCCCAAACCCCGCCGGAGTTATTGCAACCCTATCCCCAGGAATTTACCGACGCCGACGGCAATCCCATTTATCTGATCAACACGGCGCCGAACTATCGTTATTTGGGACAACTGGTGGTGGAGTTTGACGCCAATGGTCTCATTACTGAAATCGGCGCCGAGAGCGGCCCCTACGCCACGGACATCGCCGGGGTAGATCGCCTTTATGAAGAGAGCGTCGCCACCTTTGAGCAAGTCAAGGCGCTGGCGGATCCCGAACTGGTGGCGGTGGTGGATAACGTCGGCGCGTTTATCAACACCCTAGACGGTTCCATCTATGGCAACACCTTGGTTTATCTGAACGGGCGCCGGGGAAGCGTCCGTTCCGAAGAAACTAACCTGGGAAACTTAACCGCCGACGCCAACCTCTGGTACGCCGAGCAGTATGGCTTTGATATTGATATTTCCGTCAAAAACGGCGGCGGTATCCGGGATCAAATTGGGGTCTCCTTCATCGACGGGGGAAGCAACGAATTTATTGAACTGCCGCCTCCGGCTAATCCGGCGGTGGGCAAGGCCGAAGGAGATATCTCCCAGTTGGACATCGGCAATTCCCTCCGCTTTGACAATAAACTCTCCGTCGCCGACATCAGCGCCCAAGGGCTAAAGGATTTGGCGGAATATTTTGTCGCGGCCTGGGCCCCCGGCGCCGCGCCGGGGCAATTTGGGCAAATCGGCGGCTTCCGCTTTAGCTTTGACCCCAGCAAAACCGCCATTGCCTTTGAGCGGAATGCTAACGGCCTGGCCACGGGGGTGGCGACCCCCGGCCAGCGGATTCAAAACTTGGTGATGATCCAAAACGACGGCGCCGAGATGGTGATCGTGGAAAACGGGGAATTAAAGGTCGCCCCCGACCAAACCTATAAAATGGTCATTCTCGACTTTTTAGCGGGCGGCGGCGACGGCTATCCCAGCTTCTACTTCCAAAATGTGACCAAACTGGCGGATCTGACGGCGCCGGAAACTTTCCCCAACCAAGCGCCAAATCTCCCCCAAGCCGGAGAACAGGACGCCCTAGCGGAGTATTTAGCGGCGCTCTATCCCGACGCTTCTCAACCCTTTAACGAGGCGGACACCCCCATTGAACTGGATACCCGTATCCAAAATCTCTCCGTCCGGGAAGACGCGATTTTACCCGTGGTTCCCGAACCTCCCGCCGGGGAACTGGTGAGCGGCTCTCCCGACGCCGATTTATTCGTCGCGGGTCTGGACTTTGTCGGCGTTAACGATCTCGTTTTCACCGGCGCCGGTAATGACGAAGTGGACGCGGTCTTCGGCGGCGCCGCAGTGGGCGGCAACCGAATTTTTGCCGGAAGCGGCGACGATCTGCTCTTTGTGGGCAATAACGACCGGGTCAATGGCGGAAGCGGCGCCGATGAGTTTGACGCGACCGATGCCCAAAACTACCGGATTTCCGGCGGCGAAGGGGACGACCTCTTCTTCCTCGGTCAAGGCGGCCGGGTTCTGGGCGGCGACGGCGCCGACCGTTTCTTCGTGGGAACCGGGGGCGATAACCTTCTGGCCGGCGGCGCTGGGGCGGATCAGTTCTGGTTGCTGACGGATGAAATTCCCGAAACGCCCAACACGGTGACGGACTTTACCCAAGGGGTTGACGTCATCGGCGTCCTTAACCAGGGCGCCGGGGCGGGCTTCGCCAACCTCAGTTTCGACGGTAACGACATTAAGTTTAACGGCGACGTCTTCGCCACTCTGAGCGGCTTTGACGTTTCGGCGCTCACCGCCGCGGACTTTGTCTTCGCCTAAACCCCATC
>JAYKIZ010000228.1:0-2807 GCA_035285965.1 Cyanobacteriota bacterium
CCGTCAGTTTGTTCACCGGCACGCCAGTCCAGGAGGCGACGATGTGGGCGATTTCCTCCGAGGTCACCTGGGGATCTTCGCTCCCGTCTTCGGCTTTTTTGCCGGAGGCGATGTCCCGGATCTGTTGTTTGATCTCCATTTCCCGGTCCCGCAGTTCCCCGGCTTTATCAAAGTCCTGGGCCCGGACGGCGTCGTCCTTCTGCTTGAGGATTTGCCGCAGTTCCTTATCCAATTCCTTGGCTGCGGGGGGCAGTTGGGAGTTGATCAAGCGCACCCGGGAGCCGGCTTCGTCAATGAGGTCAATGGCTTTGTCCGGCAGATAACGGTCGGAGATATAGCGGTCGGAAAGTTTGGCCGCCGCCTCCAGCGCCTCGTCGAGGATTTTCAGCTTGTGGTGCTGCTCGTAGCGCTCCCGTAGGCCGAAGAGGATTTCGATGGTCTCCTCCACGGAGGGTTCCCCCACCATGACGGGTTGGAACCGGCGCTCTAGCGCCGCGTCCCGCTCGATGTGTTTGCGGTACTCGTCCAGGGTGGTGGCGCCGATACATTGCAGTTCGCCCCGGGCCAGGGCCGGTTTTAAAATATTGGCCGCGTCGATGGCACCTTCTGCGGCGCCGGCGCCGATGAGGGTGTGGACTTCGTCAATCACTAGGATCACATTCCCAGCTTGACGGATTTCGTCCATGATTTTTTTCAGGCGCTCTTCAAATTCCCCCCGATACTTGGTGCCCGCCACCAGTAGGCCAATATCCAGGGTCATCACCCGTTTTTCTTCGAGGATGTCGGGAATATCTTTGTTGGCGATACGCTGGGCCAGACCTTCGGCGATGGCGGTTTTCCCCACCCCCGGCTCCCCGATCAAGACCGGGTTATTTTTGGTGCGGCGCCCGAGGATTTGAATGACCCGCTCAATTTCTTTTTGGCGCCCCACCACGGGGTCCAGTTTGCCATCCGTGGCCAGTTGGGTTAAATTGGAACCGAATTCGTCCAGGGTCGGGGTTTTGGTGCGACCGCCGCCTCCCACGCCCGCGGCTACTTCCGCAGTTTCCCCCAGCATCCGAATCACCTGGGTGCGGACTTTAGAGAGATCCACCCCAAGGTTTTCCAGCACTCGGGCGGCCACGCCTTCCCCTTCCCGAATCAGACCCAGGAGCAGATGCTCCGTGCCGATGTAGTTGTGTCCCAACTGCCGAGCTTCTTCGAGGGAAAGCTCCAGCACCCGTTTGGCCCTAGGGGTAAAGGGAATTTCCACCGCCACAAAGCCGGAGCCGCGGCCGATGATTTTTTCCACTTCAATACGAGCGTCCTTAAGATTGACCCCCATTGACTTGAGAACCTTGGCGGCGACGCCGGTGCCTTCGCCAATTAGGCCCAGCAGAATTTGCTCCGTGCCGACAAAGTTGTGTCCCAGGCGACGAGCCTCTTCCTGGGCCAGCATGATGACCTTAATGGCCTTTTCGGTAAAGCGTTCAAACATAGCCTAATCCATGACCTCAGCGTACCCTGTGTGTTGCTGATTCTAACATAGCGTTTTGGCTTTACTGTTGCCACCGGCGCCGCCCCTCCGGTAGGATTACGGTTTACTGGCAAAGTGTGCCGGTCGGGTCGCCAGCGCCGTTTTTAAGATAGGAAATTTTTATTCCCATGTCCCTCAAACCCCTTTTTTCTCGCCTCTTGGCTCTGCTCCTAGTGGTTGTCGTCGGTCTTGCCGGGTGCGAAAGTTCTACCGGACTCACCGGCAATTACAGCCAGGACACCCTAGCGGTGATTGAAACCCTAACGACGGCTCTAGAATTGCCCAACGACGCGCCCGAGCGGACGGAAGTTCAGGCGGAGGCCCGGGCCCAGATTAACGACTACATTTCCCGCTACCGGAAGGAGACCAAATCCGGGGGTCTGCGCTCCTTCACCACCATGCAGACGGCGCTCAACTCCCTGGCGGGCTATTACACCGCCTACGGCGCTCGCCCGATTCCCGATAAGCTCAAAAAACGCCTGAAAATCGAATTCGCCCAGGCCAAACAGGCGATTGAGCGGGGCGTTTAGGTTAACTCCCGAGTGAGCTTTAGCTTCCAGCGCCAGGCCCAGTGTTCCCAGACCCAAGCGAGGGCCGGGATTTTTCAAACTCCCCACGGCCCCGTGGAAACCCCCCGGTTTATGCCCGTGGGAACCCTAGCCACCGTGAAGGGCTTGACCCCGGAACAAATCCGGGCCAGCGGCGCCCAGATGATTTTGGCCAACACCTACCATCTCCACCTGCAACCGGGGGAAGAGATTGTGCAGGCATTGGGGGGACTGCATCGGTTTATGGGCTGGTCGGGGCCGATTTTGACGGACTCCGGCGGTTTCCAAGTGTTTAGTCTGGCCCAACTGCGAACCTTGCGGGAAGAGGGGGTTCTCTTTCGTTCCCCTAGGGACGGTCGCCTGATTGATCTGACCCCGGAGCGCTCTATCCAGATTCAAAACGCCCTCGGCGCCGATGTGATCATGGCTTTTGACGAATGTCCCCCGGGCCAGGCCGGTCGGGAGGTTGTGACAGCCGCCACTCAACGCACCCACCGTTGGCTGAAACGATGTCTGGAGGCCCACCAAAACCCCAACCAGGCGCTGTTTGGCATTGTCCAGGGGGGAACCTTTTTAGACCTGCGCTCCCAAGCCGTAGAGGACTTAACCGGCCTCGACCTACCGGGCTACGCCATTGGCGGCGTCAGCGTCGGCGAAGCGCCGGAACTAATTCATGCTGTCGTTCGCCATACAGCGCCGCTTTTGCCCCAGGAAAAGCCCCGTTACCTGATGGGCGTGGGCAC
>JAYKIZ010000229.1:0-4652 GCA_035285965.1 Cyanobacteriota bacterium
ACCTACCGGGCTACGCCATTGGCGGCGTCAGCGTCGGCGAAGCGCCGGAACTAATTCATGCTGTCGTTCGCCATACAGCGCCGCTTTTGCCCCAGGAAAAGCCCCGTTACCTGATGGGCGTGGGCACCTACCGGGAAATGGCGCTGGCCATCGCCGCCGGTATTGATCTCTTTGACTGCGTCATTCCCACCCGTCTGGGCCGCCACGGCGCCGCTCTAGTTCGGGGAGAGCGTTGGAATTTGAAAAACGCCGCCTTTCGCCGGGATGAAAGCCCCCTAGATTCCGACTGTCCCTGCTACGCCTGCCAAACCTTTAGTCGGGGTTACCTGAACCACCTGATCCGCTCCGGGGAGATGTTGGGCTATATTTTGCTGTCTCTGCACAACATTACGGAATTGGTGGGGTTTACCACCCGGATTCGCGAGGCGATTTTAGCCCATCGTTTTAACGAGGAATTCGGCGCTTGGTTGAACGGAGATTAATGTCAACTAGATGAATCCTTTCTACCAAAAATATACTCAATATTTTTGATTATTGACGAGACTTTTTTCTAAGTTGTTGATTTTGTCTGTTACTTCTAGAGAATCAGTGGGTACTGCCCCCCTGTCTCTGATTTCGGGTTGGGGGGGATCACCATCGGGTTGCGTTCACCACCCATTTAGATTCGCTATACAATCACCTGCACCCGCAAATCCTGGTAAAACACCCTCTGACTGAGGGACACCTTTGATTGGGAACTGAGCAACAATAACGCCCAAAACACCGCCACCCGGTCTAGGTTCTCCGGCGAGCTTTCCTCGGCGCTCCACTGGGCGAGCAGGGCGTCCAAATCGATCCCCTCCGGGGAGTCTTCGCCGTAATGGGAATGGAGAAACTGCTCTAATTCGGCCGCCACCTCCGTCAGGTTTTCCTGATGGGCCAACTCCGTAATCAGTTGTAGGGCTTCCCGGCGGGACTGAGGCCGATTGCGCTTGACTTTCCGGGGCTGAGCCTCGTTTTTTTCAATCTCCGCCGCAATCTCTTGAATTTCCTCAATCAGTTCTTGCAGTGTCACCCGGCGCTTTTGCAGGGGCGGCGCCGCCGTCCGGCGCCGTAGCCGTCCCGCCCAGTTAGCCGGTAGCCCAAGCGCCGTAGCGCCGTTTTCTTCCTCTAGGTCTAAAATGTCTTCCTCCGGCGCCGGGGGATTTTCTAACTGTTCTAAGGTGTCGGCTTTGTAGCGCACCAATAGAGAAGCCCAGAGAAAAGCCTGACCGGAACGGGGTAGATGACGCTGTTGGTAGGCCAAATCTAAACTATCTAAAATCCCTAAATCCTGTAAAAAGCGATCCATCACCTCGATCACCGCCACATCCCAGGGGTCGATTTCCCCCCGCTCCGCCATTTCCAGGAGGCTGGCGATTACTTCTTGATAGGCAATGGCGGTCATGGCGGAGATTAGAAGAGAATTAAGGGAAAAAGGGGTACGAGGTTAAGCTATTTCTGCATTTTTTCTAAAATAGCCACGGCGCTGGGAGACTGGCGAGTAAAGTAGTTAAAAATGAGGAGCTTAAATAACGAATCTAAAAGCACGGGCACCGTGGCGATAAAAAGAAAAATAAAGGAGCGATTTTCCGTTAACCCCACATGGGTCATCAAGCTTGCTAAGATCACCTCCCAACCCTCGGCGGAATGGAAACCGACAAAAACGTCGGTGAGCAGGATAAAAATAAAAACTTTAGTCACATCGCTCAAACCTAAAAAGGAACGACTAATAAAGCGCCGGGTCATCAGGGCTTGTTTTTTAAAAATAATCACCAGTAAAGCGAAAGCTGCCAGCGCCGTCAGATCCGCTAGGACATTTTTCAAACCCTCTTGGGTTCTTCGGGCGGCGCCGAGCAGAATTTCCTTGGCTTTCTCCCGCAATTTTTCTCGTTTTATTTCCGGGGAATTTTCCGGTAGAATTCCTAGCAATTCTTGAATCTCTAAGCTTTCTTTAAAGGTGACAAACTCTTCTAAATACTCCTGGGCGATTTCTTTATTAAATTCAATTTCTTCCACCGCTACGGCGTGAATCTTAAAGTGATCTACTAAGGGGCTATAGACGATATTTTTGAAAAAAATTTGGGTCGCCAAGGGAACAAAAACGAGCAAAATTAAAAAACGAATCCCCGCTTTACGATCCTGTCGGGCGATGCGAAACTGCCGCAGAAGCGCCGCTTCTTCCGCTTCTTTGGCCGGGGACGAGGGGGCTTTGGCTCCCCAGGGGTTCAGCCGTAAACTTTTCGGCGCTTCGGTTTCCGTTAAGCTTTCTGCCTCGGCTTCTAAGAGAAATTCCGGAGCCGTCTCGTCTCGATACTTGCCAATAACGGATTCAATAAAATTAAGGCTCTCTAAAATTT
Source organism: Cyanobacteriota bacterium (assembly GCA_035285965.1). GTDB lineage: Bacteria > Cyanobacteriota > Cyanobacteriia > Cyanobacteriales > Microcystaceae > Synechocystis. The sequence continues at coordinate 2,379 of JAYKIZ010000229.1, forward strand.
CCCCCTGCCGGGGCGTTAGCTGTTCCCCGTCTCCCAGATTTTTAAGCCAGAGATTAGCGGTTTGAAATTGCCAGAGGTTCCAACGAATTTGTCGCAATTCCCGGTCGAGATCCGCCTTGAAGTATTGATAAACGCCCAACCCTAGCCCAGAGTCCGGCTCGATCCGGCGCCCCTGAAACTGGTCTTGCTCCAGTTGTCGGATGGCTAGGGCGCCCTGGTAGGCCCGGTCTAAACTGAGACTGGAGCGAGTCCCAACCCAATCGTCTAGACGAGTCCGCCAAGGAAAGTCAGCCATCTTTTCGCCCTAGGGCTAAGAGCGCCGGGGAAAGCGCCGTTTTTGCAAAAATTCGGGAATATCCAGACTCGGAGTCTGGGGTTCCGGCGCCGGGGTCGGCTCTTCCGGCGGCGCTTCAAAAACCGTGGGAGGGGAAATAATCTCCTGCTTTTTACCGGAGAGTTTCGCCGCTTTACTCTCGGCGTTAAAACCTGTGGCAATGACCGTAATCCGCATTTCTCCCTGGAGGCGTTCGTCAATGACGGCGCCGAAGATAATGTTTGCGTTCTCGTCCACCACGTCGTAGATGGTTTCCGCCGCCGTGTTCACCTCGTGGAGAGTCAGGTCATGGCCGCCGGTGATATTAAAGACCACTCCCCGGGCCCCTTCGATGGAGGATTCCAACAAAGGCGAAGCGATGGCCGCCGTGGCCGCTTCCTTGGCTCGGGACTTGCCGGAGCCGACTCCAATGCCCATGAGCGCCGAGCCGGCGTCCGCCATCACCGCCCGCACGTCGGCGAAATCCACGTTCACCAAACCGGGGATGGTAATAATATCGGAAATGCCCTGCACCCCCTGGCGCAAAACGTCGTCCGCCACTCGGAAGGCTTCCTGGAGCGGCGTTTCCGCCGGAATCACGGTCAGCAGTTGATTATTAGGAATGACAATCAAGGTATCGACTCGGGATTGCAACGCCGCGATGCCCTCCTCCGCCTGATTGGCCCGGCGTCGACCTTCAAAGGAAAAGGGACGGGTAATGATCCCCACCGTCAGACAGCCCATCTCCTTAGCAATCTCCGCCACAATCGGCGCCGCTCCGGTGCCGGTGCCCCCCCCCATACCGGCGGTGATAAAGACCAAATCCGTGTGCTCCAGCGCCTTGGCGATTTCGTCCCGAGACTCTTCGGCGGCCTTCTGCCCAATGGCCGGATTACCGCCGGCGCCGAGACCCCGGGTTAGTTTCTGCCCAATTTGCAACCTTTGGGGCGCCGCGGCCTGAACCAACGCTTGGGAATCGGTATTGATCGCCCAAAACTCAACGCCGGAAACCCCCGTGGTGATCATCCGATTCACGGCGTTGCAACCGCCGCCGCCAACGCCTACCACCTTAATTTGGGCGACACTACTGGGCACGATTTGACTACTCCTAAGATCAATGGGGGCGATGGACGGGCTATCGACGGGGGCGGAATACACAACCGGATCCTCCGCCGCGGAGAAAAGATCCTCTAGGCTCTCCCCGTCTTCTAGGGGGTCGGCGCCAGCGTTGCTGAGATGATTTTGGGCCCAATCATTATCGAGTGTCATTGTAAATAGGAGAGTTCAGGGGGAGCAAAGGAGGGGCTGAGCGCGGAGGAAGCCGGTTAAGTTTTAAAGGGAAGGAGAGTTAAAGGGTGGGAACCCCCGGAAGATCCCAGGAGTCAATGCGACTTTCCTAAACTCGTCGCAAGTAACTATATAAAGATAAAAGAGTTCGTCCCTAGACTAGAAAGAATAGGAGCGTTTGTCAATAGAAGACCCCCAATATTCTGACGTTGACCCCGAGGGTTGCCCAAATATTATCACGGTTTCTTGATTTTCGGCGCCGCAGTTAAACGCAGACTGGGAGCTTGGGGATTGGTCAGGTCAATAAAACCGACGCGATGGGAGGGCACCCGGCCAGGAAGTTTCCGGAGTTGGGCCAGGGCGGTTAACTGTTGGGGAAATTGGGATAAATCCGAACCGAGATGGACGGCGCCGAGGGCGGTGGTTAAGGTCAAATTACTGGGATTATTGCCATTGATCAGGCTAATTTTGACGGCGGAATCCCGGATCGAGGGATAGTTGGTTTGCCAAAACGTCTTGTACTGAGGGTCGTAACCTAAAAAGACCGGGGTTTGGGGCAATTTTTTTTGGGCTTCCGGTCGGCTGTAGAGCTTAGCTGGAATAAAGACGCCCTCTTGATCCAAATAGCCTTTGACTCCGCCTTGTTGGGCGACGGCCACCGGTTGGCGCTCCCG
>JAYKIZ010000230.1:0-7304 GCA_035285965.1 Cyanobacteriota bacterium
CTGATCCAGGACGAATCCCACAAATCCCGAACCAAACAAGGTTTAGGGAAAAGAGCCAATGAGCCTAACGCCCTGCTCAAATTTATGCTCGAAGCCGCCCGGCGCTCGAAACATGTTCTCTTGGGCACGGCGACTCCCCTACAAACCCGCGTCGAAGACCTCTGGGATCAACTCAACATTCTCCATCAGGGAGACGGCCGCTTTGTCCTCGGGGAAGAGTTTAGCCCTTGGCACTACCCCGATAGCGTCATTCCCCTGGTGACGGGGCAAGAAAATCCCACCGATCCCGAAGTCGCTTGGCGCTTTTTGCGCTCCCCTTTACCCCCCGTTGATTGTTCCGCAGAAAGCGACTTTCGGCGGGTCCTGCACGAAATTCGGAGCGAACTCGGACTCCAGCCCCAGGCCTTTAACTGTTACGATCCCGTGGTTAGGTTGCCCAGCGCCGTGCGGGACGACCTTGAAGATTTACTAGAATCCCAACAGGCCAATAATCGCTTTTTTCAGCGCCATAATCCCATTGTCCGCCATGTGGTTCTGCGCAAACGCGCGGTTCTGGAAGCGGCGGGACTCTTGCCCAAAGTGGGCGTTAATCTCCACCCCGACGGCGCTGACTCGCAAGCGCCGAACGCCTTCGCCCTGCTGTTCAGTCGGCAGGCCCTCAGAACTGACGCTTATTTTGAACAAGCCTACGAAGCGGCGGCGGATTTTGGCAGCGCCTACGGCAAACGGGTCAAATCTGCTGGCTTCATGACCAATTTAATGCGACAGCGCCTCTGCTCCAGTCGCGCCGCCGGGATCAGCACGGCCCGCAAATTGTTAGACGGTCAGGAGATCGAGGATGAAGGGGAAACCCTGCTGGAGGACAGAGTCGATCTGCTCTCCGAAGAACGAGAAGCCTTAGAGCGCCTGATTTTTGCCCTAGAGAACGCCCCCAACGAAGATCCCAAACTCAGAGCCGTTCAGCATTTTCTAATCCAGGAAAATTGGGTTAAGCATGGCTGTATTATTTTTAGCCAATATTACGACAGCGCCGCCTGGGTGGCCGAGGCGCTCTCCCACTGTTTTCCCAACAGTCTCCTGGGGCTTTACGCCGGCGCCGGTAAAAGCGCCCTCTTTCGGGGGCCCGGCGCTCGGGCCGAAGAAAACCGAGAGGAGTTAAAACGATTAGTGGAAATAGAAAAGCTACGCATTATGGTGGCCACCGACGCCGCCTGCGAAGGCTTGAATCTCCAGCGCCTAGGAACCTTAATCAACCTAGATTTGCCTTGGAATCCCACCCGCCTGGAACAACGGATTGGGCGGGTTAAACGCTTTGGTCAAGTTCGAGAGGCGGTGGATATGCTGAATCTGGTCTATCAGGGCACGGTGGACGAGAAAATTTACGAAACCCTATCCGCCCGCATGAAAAATCGCTTCGACCTCTTCGGCTCCCTGCCCGACACCATCCAAGACGACTGGATCGAGGATATCGAGCGCCTAGACGAAAAATTAGATGAGTATATTGAAGCCCAAAAACGGGTGAACGGTTTTGATATTCGTTACAACGCTAACTTAGAAGCGGAGGAAGACCCCTGGCGGGAGGTAGCCCAGGTTTTCTCTCGGGGAACGATTGACCGCTTGATGAGGGCGGGATGGGACGGATGATGGGAAGGGGGGAGTTGGGGCCGTTGAGTTCGATTCCCCCCAGAATTGGCTGCGGTGTACACATAACTAAGAATAATTTTTGAAATACTATCAAGAACCCCTCCCTAGCCCTCCCCTTGCCAAGGGGAGGGAACAAAGATTTCTGGTTCTCACCCTTACCAAGGGGGAGTTAGAGGGGGTTTTGACACTTGTGTATACACGTTAGCCCCGAATTGGGGGGTAAGGGGGCTTTCCAAACATCCTCTAGGGTTAAGCTTAAGACAACTGCCCCCGCCGTATCTGACAGTCTCTAGAAACTATGCTCAAAACGGTCAAAGACGCCTGCCAAATTTTTCCCGCTACCCTCGATTATCAGACCGCGGAGGGGGTCGAAAATCTGCTCGAAGCCTTGCGGACGCCAGACGGTGGTCAGGCCTTTTTCGAGAAGACCTATCTCACCCAGGGCATGGAGCAGTTACTCTGCGAGGGGTTACTGCGCTTGTCGGGACAGACGGATCAGGCGTTGTTTGAGTTGGCCCAGGCCATGGGGGGCGGCAAAACTCACCTGATGACCGCCTTGGGTCTGCTAGCTCAGAATCCGGCGCTCCGGCCCGGTCTTGTGCCCGCTAGCGTTTTTAACCGATTGGATCATCGGAGCGCTAGGATAGCGGTCTTTGACGGCAGGGAAAGCCCGAATACTTACCTCTGGGGCGCCATCGCCGAGCAATTAGGAGCGGGAGAGCAGTGTAAACCCTTTTGGCAAAACGGCCCGAAAGCGCCGGGGAAAGGGCAGTGGAAGGAAATGATTGGGGAGGAGCCGACCCTGATTTTATTTGACGAATTGCCCCCCTATTTTTTAGACGCCAAAACCGTTACGGTAGGTCAAGGCGCCCTAGTGGATGTCCTGACCCGGGCCTTAGCCAATCTCTTCGCGGCGGCGCTGGAGTTGCCCCGGTGTTGTATTGTGCTAGCCAACTTGGCGGACAGCTATCACCAACAGGTCAAGGAAGTGCGCAAACTGGTGGCGGACGTTCAGCGAGAGGCGTCCCGTCAAGCGAAGGTGATTACCCCGGTTTCCTTGGAAGGCGGCGAAATTTACGCCATCCTCCGCAAACGGCTGTTTGCAATCTTGCCCACAGAGGAGGAGATTGACGAAATCGCGGAAGCCTACGCGGAACAGATCAAAGGGGCGGAAGATAGCGGTTATCTCACCGCCAGAAGTTTAGAGCAAGTGGCGGACGAAATTCGGGTCACCTATCCCTTCCATCCCGCCTATAAACATTTGGTGGCGCTGTTTAAAGATAATCCCAATTTTCGGGAAACTAGGGGTTTACTGCAATTTACGGCTCGCCTGACCCGGTCGGTTTGGCAGAGGCCGCAAAACGACGTCTATTTAATCGGCACCCAACATCTGAACTTGAACGATAGTCAAGTGATGGAAGAAGTTTCTCGCATTAATCTGGCGCTCCGGCCCGCCATTGTCAAAGATGTGGCGGAAAACGGCAACGCCCATGCGGAGGAAGCGGACGCCAACTTGAATAGCGACGCCGGTAGTCAGGTGGCGGCGCTCCTGTTATCCGCTTCTCTTTCCTTGGCGGTCAAGGGCCACGTCGGCCTGCGGCGAGAGGAGATGATGGAATATTTACTCGCGCCGAATCGGAAAGCGGACGAATTTTCCCAAGCCTTTGATTTACTCAAAAAACGAGCTTGGTATCTGCACGCCAACGGCGAATTGTTTTATTTTTCCGATACGGAGAATTTAACCAAACGGATTCAGCGGGAAGCCCAGGGGATTCCCAAGGGCAAAATTGACGAGGCCCTGCGCAGAAAATTGGAGGGTCTATTGCAACCCCAATCTCGCCAAGCCTATCAGTCTGTTCTGGTCATGCCGGAAATTAACGAAATTAACCTCGGCAGTCATCGCGTCTTAGTGGTTGTCCCGCCGGATAATAGCGTTCCCCCGGAGGAGATTCAGCGATTTTATCGCTCCGCGACGGAAAAAAATCATTTACTCGTTCTTTCCGGCAACGACACCTACATGGCCAGTCGGGTCGAGGACTCTCTGCGGGAACTTTACGCCACGGACAAAATCGCTAAAAGCTTGCCGGAAGGGTCTAATTTAAAGACTCAAGCTCAGGAAGCCCTGGAAGAAGCGGAAAGGTCTTTGTTACAAGTCCTTCAGGGAACTTATAACCGTCTTTTCTTTCCCGGCGAAGAGGGACTACGGATGGCCACCCTCTCCAATGGACTCAAGTTTGGGGAGGCGCCGGAGGCCGGCGCCGAAAAACAAATCGAGGATTTGTTAGCCGGTATGAATTGCGACAATAAGCTGGCTCGGGACGCAGAAACCGATCCGACGCCCTATTTTGCCATGGCGGAGGAAGACCTCTGGCCCCAGGGCGACCGGCGGACGCCTTGGCGGGATGTGGTCATGCGGGCGAAGAGTAATCCGGCCTGGCCTTGGTTGCCGGGGTTAAAAGGGTTGGAAAACTTAAGAGCGCGGGCGCTCAATCAAGGGCGCTGGCGAGAAGGCGCCGACGGATATTTGGAGAAAGGCCCCTTTCCTAAGGAAAAAACCGCCCTGAATATCATTGAGCAGGGCAAAGACCCCCAAACAGGGGAGATTATTTTATCCCTGACGCCCCAAAACGCGGGGCCAAATCCCCGAGTGCATTACGCTCCCAGCGCCCAGGTTTCGGAGACTGACCCCTTGGTTACGGATTTAGAAGCTTTCCGAACCGGCGCCGCCACCTTATATTTCCTCGTAGTGGACAGCGCCGGAGAACACGAGACCGGGGAGCCGACCCGTTGGGTGGCGAAATTAAAGGTTCGTTATCAAGTCCATGACCGTCCCGATGGTCGCCGAGTGGAATTGGCGGTGGTTCCGGCGGCGGAACTGCGCTATGTGGTGGATGGCACCAATCCTCGGGAGGGGCCGGTCTATACAGAGCCGTTCGCAATCCCTGACACAAAAGCGACCCTGTTGGTGTACGCCCAGGCGGGGGAGGCGTCCGCGGTGGAAACCTTCACCATTCCCGAAAAAGGCAATCAGCGGGCGGAAATTGACGAAAATAAGCCCGCTAAGCTCGTCCGCGAGAAAACCAATATTGACTCTACCTATAAGGTCTTTGAGATGATTAAAAGCCTCAAGGAGCGGCAAGGCGTTGTTTTTCGGGGCGTTATTTTGACCATCGGCGAAGGGGAGCGGGGGGTGCAGGTTAGGTTTAACGACCGTCCAGTGACCCCCGGCGCTTTGGAACACTTGATTAACGATCTACGGAAACATCTGCAAGAACCAGACGCTCTAGTGCAGGTTAAAATCCGGGACGGCGCCGACTTTGAGACGGGTTTTGACCTCAAGCGTTTTGCGGAAATCGCGGGGATTGACCTGACTCCCGATAAAGTGGAGCAGTAAGAGACCCGGCCGCCCCTATGCCCCGCCCCGCCAAACCTCGCCCTTCCGGGAGCCAACCCGCCTATGCCACCTTGGGATTTGGCGTGCCCGCGACTTTGGCGCCCCATCATTTCGCGGTGAAAATTCCCAGGGCTAACCATCAGCCGGTCTTAATTGTGGAAGATTTGGGTCTCGGCGCCGGGGAGGGGGAGCGGGAACCCCTAGAACGGGTGTTGTTAGAGCGCCATCTCTGGACGGAAATCGCCGGGCCGGTGAAACGGGTCTTTAACCAGCGCCTCAAGGCCCACCATCTCAGTCCGGGGCAGTGGAAGGTGGGGGATAACCCTGTGGATCGCCTCCTGGGGAAAGAACTCTGCGTTTTGGCCTGGGCGGTGGAGGGATTGGAGCGGGAAAAGGTGGGGAACGCGGTGGGCAATTGGTTGGCTCTGCGACCGGAGGAGCGCTGGTGGCTCTTTGGGATGACGGCGACGACCGTAGGGCTGGTTGCGGATCAGGGCAAGGGCTGGCGACTGGCGCTACGCTATGCGCTGGGGGATACGCCCCAATCGGGACGGTCGCCCCTAGGGAAGCGGAAAAAGCCGTTGGAAACCGCTGTTTTTGAGACGTTACCTTTGTTTGCGATGGAATAATCGACGGATGTTTTGACGGGTGACGCTATCGCTAACCCATCCTACGGTTATTGATTTGTCCTTCTTTTGACTCTGACCTATCTATTTTATGAAGCTACCGATAGACGCTATCATTGCGCAAGCTAAAATTCGAGGCTACCTGCTCAAGTGGTTGCCAGAAAATGATAAATCTCTGTTTTTAGGTCAGGCTGGCTATATTATTAGTGCTCCCGAACGACTTGAGTTAGACTTAAGAGAACAAATTTTGCCCTTAGAAGCGAGTTACGTTGGATCGAGTAGTTTCGGCGATCGCTATGAAATACGGGGAGAGTTAACGGGCCCAAATGGAAAAAGCCTTGCGGTTGTTACAATTTGGATGACAGAATATGAGACAGGACAAACAAAGTTCATTACCCTTTTTCCTGATAAGGAGTCTTAATGCTATGAGCTACGAGCTATTTTCAAGAGTCGCGCTAGTAGAGGATGCGCCTGAATACAAGCTCTGTCGAGGCGATATCGCCACCATTGTCGAGCGCCATCCAGCGTCCGATGGGGAAGACGGTTATAGTCTTGAAGTGTTTAACGCGATGGGCGAGACGATCGCCGTCCTAACGGTAGCTGAGTCGCAGATTACCTCATTGACCAGTAATACAGTTTTGAACGCTCGCTTATTAGACGCCGCCTAAAAATCGATATGGGCTGGGGAAATTTTGAGGGACTTTGACGACAGTTCCCCCCAGAATTGGGGGGCTAGGGGGGCTTTCCAAAGAGCCTCTATGGATCGGGGCTTAAAATCGCCACTAGACAACTAAATAAGTCTTCTAAATCTGCTGGAACCCGAAATAAACTTAGATCTTGTTCAATGTGTTTACAGCGCCGGTCTAGACGACCAAATTGCCAGATGTCTCCGGTGGAGACTGCTCCATAGAGGGGATTTTCATCCTCTTTCAGCCATTGATCTAGCGCAATTAACTCGACGGCTAATTGGGTAAATCCTTTAGTCAAGTCCGCTTTTTTAGCTTCAATAACCAATAAATTTTTCTGAGTGTGTAAATAATAGTCCAGTGAGCCTTTGAGTTGGTCGGAAACCGTGAGGGAATACTCAATTCTTAACTGGGCTTGGGTGTAATCAATCAGGGTTAGTAAAATCGGGGCGATGAGCACTTCGCGCCGGGCAATTTCACTGGTGAGACTAATAAACGGGAGGCGACGTTGAAGGCTATCTTTAAGGGTAGAAAGGCTCGAAAAATCTTGATTAGAATTGGGTAAGTCTAACATTTTACGAGCGAAGCTATAATTAAATTCGGCTAGAATTTCTTCCGGCTCGATATTTAAATCAAAATAACTGCTAAAGGTATAGGATTGATTTAAATCTAGACGATTAGTTTTCATTGGCCTTGACTCTTTTTAAACAGGCTCTGAGAGTTTAGCGTTTGCGTCCATGTCCGATCTAATAACCTAGGCCCTAAAAGCGGTCTTGGACATTTTCTCGGTAGGCTAGGCGCTCCGCAGGGCCACAATGGGGTCTAAGCCGGCGGCTCGTTGGGCGGGGACGACGCCGAAAAATAAACCAATGCTCCCGGAGATGACAACAGACAAAACAATAGCGCCGGGAGAAATGACGGCGGGCAGGGGAGACAGAGCGCCGACGACGAGGA
>JAYKIZ010000231.1:0-4359 GCA_035285965.1 Cyanobacteriota bacterium
CCCAACTGCAACTCCAGCAAAAAAACGCCGAGTTAGAGCGCCTTCTAGAGTTACGGGAAGAAGCTTTAAATCTGCGGGAAGATATGTCTAATATGTTAGTCCATGACCTACGTAATCCCCTCGGGAGTATTATGCTGGCGGCGGATTTAATCGAGCGGTACGTGCACAATAAACTCCCGGCGCCGATTATCCTCGGGAAAGTGGAGAGTATTATCCGCTCCGGCGCTCGTCTGGAGAAAATGATCGACACCCTGTTATTTATGGCCCGGCTAGAGGCGGGTAAATTGATTTTTACGCCGATCCCAACGGATTTGGCTTATCTCGGCAACGAAGTCTTGGCGGACTTTGAATTCGCGGCCCAGTCCCGTCAGATCTGCCTGCGGGGAAAATTCCCGCTCCCCGGACATCAAATTTTAGTCGACGCCAGTATTCTGCGCCGGGTCATCGATAATCTTGTGGGCAACGCCCTCAAATTTACCCCCAGCGGCGGCGAGGTGAGTTTAGAAATGTGCTATCTAGAGGAAAACCGTCTCCGCGTAAGAGTCGCCGACACCGGCCCCGGCATCGACGAGGCTAAACAAGCTAAGATTTTTGAGAAATTTGAAATCGGCGCGGTTAAACAAAATGTCGCCCAAATCGGTCTGGGTTTGGCCTTTTGCAAACTGGTGGTGGAGAGTCAAGGCGGAACCCTATTCCTCGCGTCGAATCAGCCCCAGGGCGCCGTCTTCACCGTGGAACTCTAATCACTCGGGCCGGAGACGGGTCGCGGTTAACCGAAAAGCGCCGACGCCGCGACTGCCAAAGGTGCGCGCCCGGACGGTATAGATCCCCGTCTCGGGAATCCGGGCAAAAAGTAGGGCGCTCGTGCCGCCCTCGGGGCCGTCATCGTTAGCGCCGAGGGTAGAGCCGTCCGGGGCGATGAGGACAATCAGGGGGTCAAAGTCCTCGGAGTGAAGTTCCAGCAGAATTTGATCCCCCGCCTGGAGATTGAGCCGATAATCTCGACTGTAACCGCCTTCCCCCGTGGGGCTGTCCTGTTCCGTCAGGCGCTCCGTCAGGGTTTGGTTCAGGGGTAATGAGGGCGGCTGATACCAGGGCGTTCCTCCTAGGGCGATGGGGTGCCAGAGCGCCGACAGGAGCCAACTCCACCAGAGCGGATGGAAACCTCGTCGAAAACCAGTTAGGCGATCCACCCTAGCCCTTTTTAGAAAGGAGTTGCACCAGTTGGCTCACCTGTTGCTGGTTGAAAATTTGTAAGAGCGCATTGGCGGCGGCGCCGGGTTCCGCCGGTAGCAGAATTTGGGGCGTCTGGGCCTGGGCCAGTTGTTTGAGACCGGCGCTGGGCGCGATTTTAGCCGGTTGCTCCAATTCAAAATAGTCGCAGGCCTGTTTGAGGTCTTTTAAAACCACCGGCGCTAGGGTTCGGAAACTGTGGCGGGGATTGGCCACGGCTTGGCGGGCTAATTTAACCACTTTTTGCCAGTTTTCTTGGGGGGATAACTGAGCCAACCGCTGACAATGGCTCTCCAACTGCTGGCGCTGGGCCGGGTCGCCGGGGGTTTGTTTGAACAGCGCCAACATCTGCCGCAGAATTTTCTTGATTTCCTCGGGTAAATCGACCTCGGCCGGCGCTTCCGCGACTGCGGGTTCCGGCGCCGCGGCGGGACGACTGAGGGTGCTATGGCTCAGGAGATAGTTGAGATAATTTTGGAGTTCTTCAAAGTTTTGGCTGGCGCCTTCCACGATGGACTCCGCTTCCTCGACCTGAAGACCAAAGGGGCCCTGAAGTTTTTCCACCAAATCCTGGAGGACGTCGTAGCCCTTTAGGAACAAAGACTCAAGTTTCTGATCCACCGCCACGGGGTTTTCCCGCAGAATTTTGAAGGCGTCCTCCAAACGGTGGGCGGTTTTTTGAATACTGGTATAGCCCAACATGGCGGCGCCGCCCTTGACGGAGTGGGCCGCCCGGAACATCTCGTTGAGGCGCTCCTGGTCGCCCATAACGCTTTCCAATTCGAGGATGCCGTGCTCTAGGGTTTCTAGGTGCTCTTTAGCTTCTTCGATGAAATAGCCGAGAATTTTTTGCTGATCCAAGGGTCTATCCTCCCTCAACGATGGCAACGGGGCGCCGTGAAAAATAGGTTTCTCTACTAGGTATAAAGCAAAATCTCCCCATTGGCCACTTGGATTTTGCCAATGGGCCCTTGGCCTCCCGCCAATAGGGCCCCTCATCCTCTGTCAGGGATAATGGAGAGCGCCGGACTATCATTTTTTTGCGAGTATGTCTCCCCTCTCCCAACCTGTGACCATCCTCGGCGCCGGTCGCTGGGGAACCGCCCTGGGACTTCTGTTGGCGGAAAACGGTCATCGTCTTCAATATTGGTCTCGTTCCGGGGCCCTAGCCCTCAAAGAAGCGATTCAAGACGCCCAGGTCATTGTTTCGGCGCTGTCCATGAAGGGGGTTCCCCCCACCTTAGCCCAACTGCAATCCCTTGACTTGCCCCCCGACTGCGTGATTATCAGCGCCACCAAAGGATTAGATCCCCAGAGCCAAAAGACGCCCTCCCAACTCTGGCGCCAAGCCTTTCCCCGGTTATCCGTGGTCACTTTGTCGGGGCCCAATTTATCCAAAGAAATCGAAGGCGGTCTGCCCACCGCCACCGTCGCGGCTAGCCAAGATCCCGCCGCCAGTCGCCTCGCCCAAACTCTCTTCGCTTCGGAACGCTTCCGAGTCTATGTCAACCCCGACCCTCTAGGCGCGGAACTGGGCGGCGCCTTGAAAAATGTTATGGCTATCGCCGCCGGGGTCTGCGACGGTCTTCAGTTAGGCGCTAACGCCAAGGCGGCGCTGTTGACCCGCGCTCTGCCGGAGATGGCCCGACTGGGCGCGGCGCTGGGCGCCTTGGAGGAGACCTTTTTTGGGCTATCGGGTTTGGGAGACCTGTTAGCCACTTGCAATAGTCCCCTCTCCCGCAATTACCAAGTGGGTTTTAAATTAGCTCAGGGTTTATCCCTAGCCCAAATCCTAGCGGAGAGCGAAGGGGTGGCGGAAGGGGTGCCCACTGCAGGGGTCGCGGTTCGACTCGCCCAAACCTTAAACCTCTCCGCGCCCATTAGCCAAGAGGTTTACGCCCTGCTCCAAGGAACTGTCACGCCCCCGGCGGCGCTGAAGAATTTGATGGGGCGGGAGTTAACGGCGGAATTTGAGAAGCTGTTGGGAGAGCCTGCCTAGCTCGCCCATTTTGAGATCCCCCCTAACCTCCCTTTGAAAGGGGGGAAAACTTCTCAAAGTCCCTCCTTGTTAAACATCCTCTAATATCTGAATCACCAGATCCGCTAACTTCTGGGCGGCGCCGGCGGGGCCCCTGGCTTTTCTCAACTCGGCGCTGATAAGGGCTAATTTTTCGGGATGGGTCAACCAATCCCTCGCCTGTTGGGCCACGGCGCCGGGGGTGATTTCCCCTAACCATTCCGGCACGATTTCCCGACCGGCCCAGAGGTTGGGCCAGGCGTAGAGTTTTTTCTGGCGCAGAATCCTGGCGTTAATCCAACGAGCGAGGGCGCTCCCAACCCCCGGCAGTCGGGTTAATAAACCGGGCAACCCGTCCCAGAGTTTCATGCTTTCCAAATGCTGGGTCGGCAGAAGCACTAACATGGGAACCCCTAGCGCCCCCAGTTGGGCGGTATTAGCGCCGACGGTGGTAATGGCGAAGGCTAACCCCTTCATCAGTTCCTCCGCGGGAAATTGGGTCGCGACTTCCACCGCGGCGCCGTTAGGGAGGGGGAAATGGGGCTGGGGGTCGAGTTTCAATTCCGTTAAGGTGTCCGCTAAAGGATTAAAAGCCGGGTCGGCGTAACGGGCTAGGGTTTTTAGATCCACCGTCGGCGCGAGAAATAACTGGAAACGGGGACAGTTTTCTCTCTCGGTTGATTGGGCTAACTCCGCGGCGGTGGCCAGAGCAAGGGGGGCGCCCTGGGCTAATTTAAAGGGTTTAGATCCCGGAAAAAGACCGACGCGGGGTCTCTCGTTATCCTCTGTCTGTTCCCGCGGCTCTAAATCCGCCATTAGATCCCCTACGATCCGGGCCTTGCTCCGGTGTTGAGGGGGCATTTTTTCGATAACGGCGCTCTGCATGACCCCAAACGCGTCAATCCAGCGGCTCCAGCGGGCTTCCCATTCGGCGTAAACCACCGTTTTATACCCCAAGCGTTTTCCTACCCAGAGGGCGTAAAACTGGTCTCCCCCTAAAAAGACCACGACTCCCCGCCGGCGCCAGTCCCAATTCTCAGCGGTTTTCCCAGTTATAAGAAAGCGAAAAAAATCGGCGCTGTCCTGCACCCGGTCAATGTCCCCATAGC
>JAYKIZ010000232.1:0-8541 GCA_035285965.1 Cyanobacteriota bacterium
CCTCCCGGGTGGGGGGCTTGAAATTTAGCGTCATCCCTGAAGAAACCGGGCTACTGGTGCAACCCCGCAATGTGGAGGAACTCGCCCAGGCCATTGAGCGGGTGCTAGAGGACGAGCTTTGGGCCAAAAAACTGAAAAAACAAGCCAATAGCGAAAGTAACCCCCGTTTCAGCTGGAAAAGCTCCGCCATGCAGTTGAGCAATCTGTATCGCTATAGCCTCGCTCGCTCCATCATGCACGACCAGCCCTGGAACCCGGAGGTCTCCCGCCTAGCCACCCTCGAGACTCCCCTGCCGGCGCCGGTAAATTTAGTGGTTTAAGGCGAATTTTACGGCGCTTTTCCCGCCCCTAACCAGACTAGGGCCCGCAGAACGTCTCGGAGGGATTTACTCGGACATTCAGACGCGCCGGCGGCGACGGTTACCGGTTTAAGGGCGATATCCCGACTGCCAAAAACAATTTCCCCCACCCAGTAGGCCCGGTTCATGTGGGACTGGGAGGTGACGAGATAGACGCTCCGAATCCCTTGGGCCCGAAACCGATCCGCTAAGGTCGTGAAGTTACTGACCGTGTCCTTGGCTTGGTAATTCAGGTGAAGACGCTCTAGGGAAACCCCAGATTTTTGGAAAATCCCTTTGACATAGCCTTCGGGACTACCGGAGGAGACCCAAACGGGCAAATGGGGATGTTGCGCCGCCAATTTAGCCGCCTCTCGCTCCCGATTCTCATGGCCTCCGAGGACGAAAATGGCGTCCGCCGGTCGCCGCTGACGCTCGATTTCCTTGCCGACCCAAACAGCGGCGGTTAACCCCAACACAACAGCGCCGACCCAAAGCGCCGGGGGAAATTTACGGCGCCGTCCAAGGAACAGCTCGGCGCCTAAGGCTCCCGATAAAAAATGCCGATTCACTGACTCACACCCGCCAGAAGACGTTTCCCATTATGACTAAAGAGGTCTGGGGAATGCTCCAAAGCGAGCGGAAAATCTTAAACAAACTTAACGTCGGCGCCGTCTAGGGAGACCCCATGTTAAAGTCAAGAGCGAACCCTGTCTTTGACGATTCACAGTCTTTGGCGACTTAATTTATTATGCGCAATCTCTCCCGCGTCGCGATTTCTCTACTTTGCTCGGGTATTTGTGTCGTCCTCGGCGCGCCCCTCGGGGCCCAGGTGGCGCCGGGAGACCGGGTTCCGACTCCTCAACAAGCGGTGGAGGAAGGGTTAGGGTTAGATTCGGTTCCCGACGCGCCGTCGGTTCCCGGCGAAACGCCCCAGGGAACTATCCAACCCAGCGACCAAATTCCCGCTCCCGGCGATGTCCTTTCCCAACCCGGACTGGACGATGTGGATAACGATCCCAGTCAGGTGTTGACCTGGGTCTGTCGCCAACAGGATAAACTCATCGCCGTCGAGTCCAAAGATATTAAGAATTGGCAAGCCGTCGCCGACGCCCAGGGCGCTTGGCAGTGCCAGCAGAATATTCCTCAAATTCCCGACCAGAGCCTCAGCTTTTCCTGCGAGCCGGCGGAAAAAATCGGCCTGCTTTCGGTCTATTGGCTTCAGGGCGCCGGGGGCAAGGCGCAAATGACGGCCTGGATGACGGCCCTAGCCAATCAGCGGGGCATGGTCTGCACGGCGGATAAAACCAATCCCTATTGGCAGTAAGCGGCGCTTTGGCTAAACTCTCAAATCGCTAGGATTCGCTGGCTTATTCCTTACTCGGCAGAGTCATTTTGCAGTTTAATAGGCTCTACATATAGTAAAGTCCAAAGCCATGTCCAAAACGCCCCTTCAGGATTTGATTGTCATCCTACCCGGCATTATGGGTAGCGTTTTGCAAAAGGACGGGCAAGACCTCTGGAATGTCTCCGGCAGTGTTCTCTGGCAGGTGGCGAAAAGTTTGGGTCATCGCCTGACGGCGCTCCGTCTGGAGGGAGACGATCTCCTGGGGGGAGATCTAGGGGATGGCATTACGCCGACGGGACTGATTCAGGATACCTATCTGATTCCTTGATTGGGGGGATTGGGCCGGATCGTTGATGGCTATAATCGGACTTCGGCGCTGATTACCGAGCATTTTCAGGCGACGCCCGGAGATATTTACCGAGACGCCGACGATCAAGCCGCCAATTTTTATCAGTTTCCCTACGATTGGCGCCGGGATAATCGGGCCAACGCCCACATCCTCAAAAAGCTGTTGGAGCAACGTTTGCGGCGCTGGCGGGAGGCCAGCGGCAACCCCATGGAATTTGCCTACGAAGCCGCCTTTGACGGTAAAGAGCGTCATGGAGCTTTAACCTATTGGATGCTGGATACTCTAGTGAGTAGTCGTTCGTCGTTGACCTATCAGTCTCTTTACCATCGGGTTAAGGGACAAATTCAGAGCAAATTTCCTAATCAATTACCCCTATTACTCGGAGAGGGAGATCGCCTAGTTTTTGGAGATAAACGGGAGATAAACCCTATACTTTGGTGGTTACTCAAGTTTCGGAAAATCAAACAGAGATTACCCTGGACGCCGGACTGTCATCGGGTTTAGGGGAAGGTTGTCGTTTTGCCCTTTATCCGAACGATGATGTGACGGATAAAACCAAACAAATTGCCATTGTCGAACTGACCGAGATTGAAGCAGATCGATCAACGGTTCGAGTTTTAAGTCCCGAGGAAGGGGGAATTAGTAAGGGAAAAATTGAACCTGGGGCTTCGGCGGTGATGGTGGCGGCGCCGGTGACGTTAATCCGTAAAGTGCGTTTATTTGCAGAAAAACAAGCGGGCGATTTGGAAGAGGATTTACCGATTCATTTAGTGGATAAACAAGGGGAGGCGCTAGGGAAAGTGCGTCAGGCTTTGAGCGGTAATGGTTGGGTCGTGGAAGCGAGAGAAGGGGAAAGCGCCCATTTTCAGGTGGCGGTCGGCAAGGAAGGGGAGTATGAAATCTGTATGGGAATGCCGATTAAAAATTTGCGTCCAGCTTTAAGCATTGACGACCCGACGGCGCCGCAAAAGGTGGTGGATCGGTTAGTTCATCTGAGTAAATACCAATCTGTCCAGGAGTTGGATAATCCCGCTTCTGAGTTGACGGATTATTTGGAGTTTCAGTTATGCGACCAGATGAAAAAGCCTTTTCCCGATCCACAGAATGTTTCCCTTAAGCCCAGGGAGGTTGCGTATCTAAGAATTAAAAATAATTATTCGGAAACTTTGAATATTGCGGTTTTAGATTTAGAGCCGACTTGGGAAATTTCCCAAATTCCCGTGCAGGGTAATATCGCCTCCTTTTTGCCCTTAGATCCGGGGCAAGAGACGTTTACGAAGTTACGTTTACAGTTGCCTGCGAATTACCGACAAACGAAGGAAGTCTTAAAGATTTTTGCGACGAAGGGCGTGGCCAATTTTCAGTGGTTAATCTTGCCGCCCTTGGATGAGCAACCTGCCACCAGGGGTATGGCGCTGAATGAGGCTTTGCAAACCAGAAGTCTGGGTCAATCGGTTAATCCCTTAAATCAGGTGTTAACGGCGATCGGCGCTGATGTCGATCATCCGCCGGCGCTGACTCGCGCTATGGTTTATGAGAGTGATCCAGAGGCGGAGTGGGTCACGAAAGAGATCGTGATTACAGTACGATTCTAAAAAGAAGAAAAATCATGAAAAAAATTCTAGTTTTATAGCGGTATCAAGTCAGTTGTGAGACTGATGGGGCATTAAATGCGAGTAGTAGGATGGATTTTACTCCGATTTGGGCTGAAAATTACCATACCAACCAAGCTTGGGGAAATCAAATTTTTCACCACAAAAGAAAAAGCAAAAAAGCTATTTCATAATTGCGAATGATTTGCACAAACACCAGTATTTTCTCAAGAATTTTTTGACTTTCAGCCAAACATCTTCTACTGGGTTCTGCTCAGGAGCATTGGGAGCAAATCTTATACATGTAATCTTCCATGCTAAAGGTTCTAAATTGCTATTAACTTCTGCCAAAAAATCTTCTATTTCTTTTGACCGGTGATATGAGGCACCATCCCAAATAATCACAATTCTTGAATTAAGATGGTGACTTTGAAGATACTTTAAGAAACTGACAGTATTTTCACTATTACCTTTTTCATATTCTTGCACAATAAACTCTCTAGTGTAGAAATTTAAAGCCCCATAATATGTCTGCCGTTCTCTCTCATTCACAACTGGAAACTCAGACTGGCGCCTTAGGGTTGATTGATCTCCACCGCCTCCACTTCAATGGTGCCGGGGGGAGCGACCCGTTCAAACCCCCGCTCCGTCCCCGCTAAAGCCTCGCCGCAACTGGGACAAACCGTTTCCTGCCCCCGCAGTCCCGATAACTCGTAGCCGCAGACCGGGCAAGGCGCCGCTAACAGATTGCGACCCACCCACCAGCGCAGGAGAAAAACCAGAACGACCGGCGCTAGCGCTAGGAACAAGAAAAAGAGCAAAATACTATTGACCACCCAGCCCAGCCCAACGGCGCCCAGCAGTAACGCTAGCCCCAGCAGGGTCAAGCCACAGCCTAAACCGGAGTTATTCAGGGCGATAAAGCGAGGGGGCACGGGTTTTCTCCTAGGTGGGGATCAGCTTATTTTCCATGCTAATTCATTTTGGAAAAGACCCCCGGCGCCCTATCTAGAGTAATTTTTCGAGACCGTAGATCAGGGAGCGCAACTGAGTCACCCGGCGAATCCCTAACAAAACCCCCGGCATATAACAGGCCCGGTCCGTCGCATCGTGGCGGAGGGTATAGACCTGCCCCGGCGCGCCAAAGAGGACTTCTTGATGGGCCAGTAATCCGGGTAAACGGACGCTATGGATGGGGATATTTTCCGGCGCCGACCCGCCTCGCGCCCCCTGGAGAGTCTCCGTTTCCTTGACCTGGGGCGGATTGTAAGTTTTCCCTAGCTCCGCCAACATCTCCGCGGTTTTCAGCGCCGTGCCGCTGGGCGCGTCGGCTTTTTGGTTGTGGTGGAGTTCGATGATTTCCACATGGTCAAAGTAGCGGGCCGCTTGGATGGCGGCCTGTTGAAGCAATAAAACCCCGATGGCGAAATTGGGGGCGATCAAGCAACCGACGCTGGCTTTTTCGGCAAACTCCGCCAGTTCCCCAATTTGCTTGGGGGTTAGCCCCGTTGTTCCGACCACGGGACGGACGCCGTAGGCGATGGCGGAGCGGGTATTCTCATAGACGCCTTCGGGATGGGTAAAATCCACCATCACGCCTTGCATCGGGGCTTGGGTGGCCAGGACTAAAACGCTTTGGAGGTCGTTTAGGATGGGCACTTCCACCGCCCCGATCCCGGCCACTTCCCCTGCGTCGAGACCTTGTAACGAGGGATTGCGATCCACCGCGCCGACGAGAATCAGGTCCTCCGCCTGACTGACGGCTTTAATCACTTCCCGGCCCATTTTGCCGGCGGCGCCGTTAACGACGACGGGAATTTTCTCAGCTTCGTTCATAAAAATCTGTCGGGTGTTGGCCCCCCGGAACCCTAGAGCGCTGTCCGAGAGTCTTGAATCTTAGATAAAGTATTATGGCGTCTTCAGCGCCGCCTGGGTTTTTCCCCAGGGGAGGGAGCCGCGCGATATACTCCTTGTAAATAGGCTTTTTTAAGAACCTAGAGGGTTCGGGAACACTCGACGCTAACCTATGGTTAACCTGATTCACAATTCCCGGACGGCGGCCACCGCGACCACAACGACTCCAGAGCGCCGAACAGTCCAGAGTTACAAGCCCTATCCCAACTTTAAGGTCATTGTCCTCAACGATGACCACAACACCTTTCAGCACGTGGCGGACTGTTTACTCAAATACATCCCCGGGATGACGCCGGATTTAGCCTGGGAATTAACCAACCAAGTTCATTTTGACGGTCAAGCTATCGTCTGGACGGGCCCCTTGGAACAAGCGGAACTCTATCACCAACAACTGCGCCGGGAAGGGCTGACGATGGCCCCCCTAGAGGCGGCCTAAATGGGTAAAAAAGGGCCGGGGCGCCTAGTTTGGAATCACTCCACCCACCTAGACGGCCTGATTCCCCGTCTAGAAAAACTGATTACTCTACCCGGTGTCGGCACCGTCACCCCCGGTGTCCTCAGCCGCGCCCGCAGTCATATTCCCCGCCTTCAGTTTCGCATCTCCGTTCCCATCCGGGGCGGCTTTAAAGTCATCGCCCGTCAGGGGAAAACTGCCCAGGAAGTCTTTATCCTCACGGAGTTGAGCCAGGAAGAACTGGCCGCCTATCTGGAAACCCTGTAACCGGGCCTAACTTCCCGCCACCGCTTCGTTATAGCGAGCCAACTCGGCGCTGTCGGCGCCGTAAACCCCCGCGATTTGCTCCTGGCAACAGGCGATGGCGAAGTCCTCAAATTCCTCGGCGCCGACGCCGAACATTTCTGCAAAGGTTTCCGGCAGAACCCGGCAGAAGCGGGGACGCTGGTCGTAGATTTGGCACTGGCGGCGCTCGGGGTCGTAGTGGACGCACCAACCGTCGGGCCCCACTAGGGAGAGATAACGCTCTAGATCCGCCGGGGCGAGGTAGGTTTCCAACTCCGGGCGCTCCTGGGGATCCAGGTGACAACAGGCGCCGCAGTGGTTGACGCACAGCCAAGTTTTCATGGTTTCGCCTCCTAGCTTTCTTTTGTCATTAGCGTAGCGGCGCCACACTGAGCTGGCTGAAGTGAAGCCCGCCTTTAACAAAACTTTATCCTTTTTCGAGAAGGCGCGTTCAAAGAGCGAAACCTTCCCCGCTATTATAGACAATGGTTTTCATCTGTCCTTGACCCCTTGTTCGTTTGTCTCTAGGAGCTCCCATGGATTTAATCGCCGCCCTTAACTTAGAACCCATTTTTCAACTGACCTTTATTTCTCTGATTATGATCGCCGGCCCCGTGGTGGTGTTCGTGCTGGCCTTTCGGGGCGGAGACCTTTAAGCCAAAAACGCGCCGGGGGAGCGTCCCTTGACCTCCCCCGACCTTTCTCCTTTAGAAGCCCGAAGCCTGGGCGGCGCCGATGAAGTTGACCAGCGCGTCATACTTCGGAGCGCCAGTTTGGTTAACAAACTCTAGAGACCCCCAACTGCCGGACTTAGAATTCGGGTTAATATCATTGTAGTGAATCATAAGCCCTCCTCCCATTTCATTCCACAGATGTAGGTACTGATCATAAAGTTCTCCCATGCGCGGATCTCGGTTAGCGGCGCTGAAGAGGTTCACCACCGCAGGATTGGGATTACGCGCAGTACTTACCAGACTTTGTCCGCCTTCGTAGGCTAGCCAATCTAAACCCTCCGCCTCGGCTAGATTCTTGTGGTTTTGGATCTGTGTACGGATTGTTTTAAGAACCCCCGTCTGGTTGGAGCCGACTAACTGTCCGCCCTCGTTCAGTTCTGTGAACAGAGTATCCAGACCGCTATCAATATTGAGACTGCCATCAGGTTGTTGCATCCAACTGAGAAGTTGGGATTCATAGTTAGAGTTGCCCAAATAGTTGCCGAAATAAGGGGCGATAGCTAGGGCGTCAATGCCATACTCAGCGTGAGTTAAGGGATTTTCAGCCCAAGCGTAGCTGAGAGTCCGGGTTAAGGTTCCGACATTGGCGGAGCGTCCGGCCATGACGCCAATCACCCGGTCTTTGTCGGCGCCGAAAACTTCGTCCCAAATCCGAGTCACTTCCGTGGTTCGGCGACTATACCAGTCCATAATCTTAGTATATTCATCAAGACTGGAATTCGGCCATTCAGCATTGGCCTGATCTCGAACCCATCGATATTGGTCGAAAATCGAGTTCCAAACCTCGTTGGAATATTCTACATAAACGGTTAAATCTGGGGCGAGATTATCTCGCACATAGGTGGCAAAGTTACGCACATAGTCGTCCGTCGCCTGATGTGGCAGGGTGAACCAGGGGTTGCTTTGAGTTGTATTCGCCAGCTCCACCATGATTTCCACCGGTACGCCTTTCCGCATCCAGGTTGCCGTTTCAGGCGTTGGCCGGTCGCTCCAGTTTACCTGAGGTGAATCATTAGTTTTACCCCAGTCCATAAAGCGAAGGGTGGAGAAGGGAGCGATTTTTTCTAAATAGAGGGGGTTAAAGATCTCCGTGGTATAGGTTGTTTCCGTTTCCGCCGGAATCACCCGGATGTTCTTAATGTAGTTTTCCGGGTTGATGGCGGTGATGGAGAGCAAAATTCCCTGACTAGAGGGGGTAACGTTAATAACGTCCCGCCCCGGCGCCGAAGCGGAGACGTTTTTAGACGCATCGCGGCTGTAGGTTAAAGTTCCTTCCCCTTCGTAGAGAACCAAGTATTGCCCCCCCGGATAGTTCCCCTGAATGTTGTCAAACAGGAGAGTGGAAATTTCAGTCGTCACTGGCTCCGTGGCGTCTGGCCAAGCCGTCACCCACCCGTTTTCGTCTAGGGTTAAGGCGGCGCCAGTATCCCACACTTTTTTGCCGCGCTGAGGAATCCAGGGGCGGGCGGACTTGAAGCCGTCCACAAAGTGTAAGGCGGGGGAAAAACTACGCACGAAAGAGAGATT
>JAYKIZ010000233.1:0-13863 GCA_035285965.1 Cyanobacteriota bacterium
GTTCTGCCCTTGCAAAAAACCGCCCAGGGATCTTGGCAAAAACAAGACGCTCCCCAAGCCCGGCGGATTACGGGTCTTTCGGGTTACGCCGGGGGCGGGTATCTGACGGCCACGGGCCCCGGCGCCGCAGTGTTTAACCAAAAAGATAAACAGGGCTACGACGACGGTTTAGGCAACCGGATTATCGGCACCTTCGCCAACTGCGCCGGGGGAACCACCCCCTGGGGCACGGTTCTCAGCGCCGAGGAAAATTTTCAGGACCAAACGCCGGAGGCGGTTTATAGCGACGGCTCTGCGGCGAATCCCGAAGCCTTGCCCTTCAAGTTAACGGAGAAGCGCCTAGAAGGATTAGGCAATGTCTTTGGTTTAGCGGGCAATAAATACGGTTGGATGGTGGAAATCGATCCCGCTAATCCCCAGGACTATGGCCAAAAACACACCTGGCTGGGGCGCTTTCGCCACGAAGCCGTTTCCGTCCGGGCGGAGGCGGGGCGTCCCCTAGCGGTTTATTCTGGTTGCGACCGCCGCAGTGGGCATTTCTATAAATTTGTCTCCGCCGAGCCGGCGCAAAATCCCGAAGATAAAGGCAATTCTCGCCTCTTTGAAACGGGGCGACTCTACGGCGCTCGCTTTAACCCCGACGGAACGGGGGAATGGATCGCCCTAGCGCCGGACACTCCGGTGCGACCGATTTTGCCCAGTCAGATCGCCGTTGTTAAACCGGAGGAAGCGGTGGTTTATTTACCCCATTCCGACCGAACCCAACCCGGGCCCGAAGCCTTTTTGACCGATCAAGCCGTTCAGGACTACGGCCGGCGCTTTCAGACCCTGGGCGACCTCTACCCCGGCGGGAATCCCCAGGGCGCCATTCTCATCGACGCCCACCTGGCCGCCAACGCCGTCGGCGTCACCCCCACCGCCCGCCCGGAAGATACGGAGCTACTGGCTGACGGCAGTGTCGTCATCGCCTTTACCTCCGGTTGGCCCGACCCTGAGGACGGCGGTTGCGACCGTCGCGTTTTCCGAGGCCCCGACGGGGAGACGCCCTACGAATGCGGTTGGATTCTCAAACTTCAGGAAGACGACAACCGCCCCGAAGCTCTGCGCTTTCGTTGGCAAATCCTCGCCGCGGGGGGCGAACCTCAGGAGGGCGGGCTGGGCTTCTCCAATCCTGATAACCTAGCGTTGGACGGTTTTGGCGACCTCTGGATGGTGACGGATATTTCCACCGGCAAGCTGAATCAGCCCTTCCAGCGCCGGGAAGAGACTAACAGTCTGGCCACCGTCGGCGCTTTTGGCAATAATTCCCTCTGGTATCTGCCCTTGCGAGGGGCGGGTCAAGCTCGACCCTTCGCCCTCGGGCCCATGGAAAGCGAACTAACAGGGCCGGTCTTTAGCCGGGATCAGCAGACCCTTTTCCTAGCGGTGCAACACCCCGGCGAAGCTAGGGGAACCCGCCGGGACGGCGCCAGCCAAACCGCGACCTTTCCCCTGGTGGCCAGCAACGGCGCCGCCTTTAACCAAGAGCGAACCGTTCCCCAGGGTTCCAACTGGCCCAGCGGTCAAGTCAACCAACCTCCCCGCCCGGCGGTTATTACGATTCGTCGCCTCGGCGCTTAACCTCTCCCCTCCCCCATGCAAGACGCCTACCTCCGCCTTAATCTCGCGCCCTACATCGACCACGCCCTCCTCGACCCCGGCGCTGGCCCCGCCGAAGTGGACATCGCCTGTCGGCAGACGGAACATCACCGCTTCGCCTGTCTCTGCGTCTATCCTTGGGCCGTAGGCCAGGCGGTGGAATTCCTCCGGCCCAAAAATATTCCCGTTTGTACCGTCATCGGCTTTCCCAGCGGCGGCAGCGCCGGCCAAACCAAACTCTTTGAAGCCCAGCTCGCCAGCGAACAGGGGGCGACGGAACTGGATGTGGTCATCAATTTAGGGTTATTAAAGGCAGGACAAACCGAAGCGGTTTATGGAGAAATCGCCCAAATTGTCGAAGAAACCGGGTTAACGGTCAAAGCTATTTTAGAAATGGGCCGGTTAACCCAGGCGGAAACCCAACTGGCCGCCGAAATTTGCCTCGACGCCGGAGCCAGTTTCCTCAAAACCCACACCGGCTGGTTTGGCGGAGCCTCCCCGGAAGACGCGCGCTTTTTAGCCCAGCTCACCCAGGGACGAGTCGGCGTCAAAGCCGCCGGCGGCATTCGCACTCTGGAACAAGCCGCGGCCCTAATCGAAGCCGGCGCCACCCGTTTAGGCACCTCCCGGGGCGTTGATCTCCTCCGACAACAACAGGAACTAGACTAGCGGCGCTAGTCCTCTATGCTGGAAAAATAGGGAGTAGGAATTAGGGATTAGGAATTAGAGAGAACTGAACCCAAGCAAAAGATTCCTCCTCCCCCGTCCTCCCTTTCTCCCCCGTCCTCCCTTTCCCCCCATGACCCCCCAAGACATCGAAACTCTCTTAACCTCCGACAACTTCAGCAACCAAATCCGCGGCCTCAACCACCTACGGAACCTCGACCCGGCCCTCGCCTTTCCCCTCCTCAAACCTCTCCTCAACGACCCCAATCCCCGCATCCGCTATGCCGCCGTCAGTCAACTCGACCCCATCGGCGCCGTCAATCCTCAGGAAAGCCTCGAACTTCTGCGGGAGCGCCTGTTTAACGACTCGGAAATCGACGTGCAATCCGTAGCGGCGGACGTCATTGGCGGTCTCAAACTCACGGAAGCCTACCCCGACCTCGAACAGACTTATAACAACACCCAGGACTGGCTCTTGCAAATGAGCATTGTGGCGACCCTAGGGGAAATGGGCGATCCGAGAAGCGTCGAACTGCTGAAAACGGCGCTCTCCTCTCCCCAGAGTTTAATCCGCGCCGCAGCCATCGGCGCCCTGGGAGATTTAGGGGACGCAGGTATTATGTCGATCCTCTTACCCCTGGCAGAGGACGAAGACTGGCAGGTGCGCTACCGTTTAGCCCTCACCCTCGGACAACTGCCCACCCCGGAGGGTCTGGCGGCGCTGGAGCGCTTGAGCCAAGATGAAGCGGAACAGGTCGCCGCTACGGCCCGGGAGGCGCTGGCGGCTCGGGTTTAGGAAAATGGTTGGCTCAATCCTTGACCCTGAGCGGGCAATTCCCCCCTTTCTCACAGGGGGCTAGGGGGGATCACAATGGGGCGTTGACCTGGGGCAAAATCCAATCCAGGGCCGCGGTTAAATCCTCCGCAATATGATTGGGTTTGTACTGAGCTAGCTGTTCTTTGTCCCGAATCCCGGAGAGCACCGCCACCACGGGAATATTCTGACTCTGAGCCGCGGCGATATCCGCTTCTGTGTCCCCCACCATCCATACCGCCGGCGCCGGGGGCAGTTGGGCCACCGCTTGGGCCATGAGGCGGGGCTTGTCCTCAATATCCGTAGTTTTAACGTAATCGTCGGCTAAACAATAACGGCGCTCTGGGGGGAAAAAAGCCGCTAGGTTAACCCGCTCCAGCGCCTCCTCCAGTTCGCAGACACGGCGCATGGTCATCACCACCAGCTCAATCCCTAAGCCCTGAATTCGTTCTAGGGTGGCCAGCGCCGTCGGCCAGGGTTGGTCGTAGGGCAGGTAGGGCAGAGTATGAACCGTGTCTCGCCGCAGTTGGGCAAATTCTTGAGATTGGCGGTCGTCCAAGCCGGATTTAAGGCCGATATCCCGCTCCGGCACCCGGGCCCGTTTGAGACGCCAAAATTCTCCCTTGTGGAGGGTGTTCACCGGCTGATCGGCGGCTTTAACCTGGTCTAGACAGTAGAGATAGACCCGATAGTAGCGTTCAGAGACGTCCATAATCGGGCCGTCAAAGTCGGTGATCAATCTGAGCATGGAGTCGGGGAAGGAGAAATGACTTTTTATTCTAGGCTATCCCCGCAATCGCAAAAGGAGACCGTCAAATCCCCTTAAATGGCTCCGAGGGTGGCGAGGGACAATCGCCTTGTCAAACTAGCGCAGGCGGGCGGATTGAATCAGCAGAAGACTCCCCGCCGTTAACCCCAGTAAATTCGGCGCCCAAGCCGCTAAAAAGGGACTTAAGATCCCCCAAATCCCAAGGGATTCGCTTAAAAAAGAGAGGAGATAGTAAGAAAAAATCAAGCCCACACAGATCCCAAAACTGGTGGCCTTATTCGTGTTTTGGGGTCTAACGCCAATGGCGGCGCCGACTAGACCAAAAACTAAACAGACAAAGGGCAGGGAAATTTTCGACTGGATACGCACTTCCAATTTGCGCACTTTTTTAGGATCGGCGCTGAGGCGAATCACTTCTAGATAGCGTTGGGCTTGACCAATGTTCATTTCTCCGTCGCCCCGGTCCCGAGTGGCGAAATCCAACGGCGCTCTCGGCAGAGCCAACTGTTGATGTTTAAAGCGGACAATATTGCGGTAGGAGCCGTCCGGCGCAATGACGTAAACGGTGCCGTCATAGAAATCCCAGGTATTTTCTTTAATATTCCAAGTCGCGGATTGGGCAGTCAGGACTTGATTCACCCCAGCTTGGGAGCGGTCTAAAATCGTCAAGCGCCGCATTTCTTGCCCGTTAAATTCCTCGGCGTAAAAGAGTCTGGTCAAGATAGTTTGCTCCTGACCGTCCGGTTGGCGAATCTTACCGTATTCCGGGTAAATAATATTGGATTGCTGGGCCGGGGGACGATCTTGATTCACCGCTCGTTCTAGAGTCGCTAGGGCTTCGTAGCTGGCCGCTGGCGCCACCTGATCGTTAAAGAGAAAAGCGACGCCGGTGACCAGGAGGCTAAACAACAGCGCCGGAATCACAAGGCGATAGACGCTAACCCCCAAACTACGGAGGGCGATAATTTCGCTATCGCTGGAGAGACGGCTGTAGGCCATTAAGCTGGCCAAGAGGCTGGACATGGGGAAAGCTAGAACGACAAAGGCCGGTAGCCGCAAAACGAGGATTTTCACCGCAATCCCTAGGGGCAACCCCGACTCCGTCACCCGCCGCACCAGATCAAACAGCGTGCCGATGGACAGCGCTAGGGAGCTAAATAAACCCATGCCGAAGAGGAAGGGCAGGAGCAACTCCCAAAAAATATAGCGATCCATCACCGAGGGACGGGGCAAATTAAAAAACAAACGGCGACGGGGAAGACTAAGGGCCATTACAATCGGGGATTAACTGAGTGGAACGGGTTTGTTTTATCCCCCCTAGCCCCTACTTCGACAAGTGTCACAGTGAGCTTGCCGAACTGCTTAGTACGGCGCCTTAGAAAGGGGGGAACCCAATTCAAAGTCCCCCTTACCAAGGGGGATTTAGGGGGATTAACCGAGAGAGCCGGGCAGTTGATCAACATGTTGCTAAAACTGAAAGTTTTCCCCTAGGTAATATTGGCGAACCAGAGGATTTTCCGAGAGTTCCGCGGCGCTGCCAGAGGCCAAAACTTGACCCTCCCGCATAATATAGCCCCGGTCGGTAATGGCCAAAGTTTCCCGCACGTTGTGATCCGTGATCAAAATGCCCATCTCTCGCTCCCGCAGTTGAGCGATCAACCCCTGAATTTCCGCCACGGCGATGGGATCAACCCCGGCGAAGGGTTCGTCCAACAGTAAAAACTTCGGGCCGGTCATGCCCACCGCCAGGGCCCGGGCCAACTCCGTCCGGCGCCGTTCTCCCCCGGAAACCTGAGAACCCTTTGTCCGGGCCACTTTTTCGAGGCGAAATTCCCCCAGCAGTTCCCTTAGGCGGTGTTGGCGCTGGGGAGAAGAGACGCCGGTTTGCTCCAGCGCCAGCAGAATATTTTCCTCGACGCTGAGATGGCGAAAAATACTCGCCTGTTGGGTCAGGTAGCCAATGCCCAAATGAGCCCGCTCGTTTAAGGGCAAGTGAGTGATGTCCCGCTCATTGAGCCAGACCCGGCCGGGATTAGGTTTGATTAACCCCGTGGCGACATAAAAGGTGGTGGTTTTACCCGCGCCGTTGGGGCCAAGGAGACCGACGATTTCCCCCGGATTAACCTGAACGTTGACCCGGTTCACCACGGAGCGCCGGCCGTATTGTTTGTGGATATTCTCTAAAACCAGGGACACGGCGATGGGTTAGGGGGCGCTGTTGAGGGGAGGCAGAGGCGGCAAAGCGTCCTCCGGCAGGGGGCGGGGAGCGGCGGGGTTAGCGCCGGACTGCGATTCGTTGGTTTCCTGAACGAGGTAAATCGATTCCACCTGTTGGCTGACTTGGGGGTTAGCCACAAAACGACCTTCGTCAATAAGATAAGTCATGGTTTCCGCCCGCATACTGTTGCCGTCCTGAAGCACGTAAACATTGCCGCTGAGGACTAACCGGCGCTCTCGGCTAAAATATTGGGCCTGAACCGCGGTGGCCTGCATCTTGCGGGCGGGATAATAAACTTGCACGTTGCCCCTCGCCGTGACTACTCCGGTTTGGGAGTTGGCTTCCTGAATATCCGAGCGCACCGTCATGGGACTCGCCGGCGCTGTTTGGGCCTGAACCGACCGCCAAGGGCGGGCGCTCAAGGTCAGCCCGCCCCATCCCAATAGCAGAAGGGGCAAAAAACACCGGATTTGAAGACGGGAAAGACGAAAAGGCATAACGAGAGCCGGAAAGCGACTGCTTTTTGAGTATATCGGATCAATGGCGGGCTTCGAGGCTCTAGACGGAGACCGGCGCTAAAAGTTACCGCCCCGTCCACATGGAAACAGTTTGCGTCCTCAAAATCTGATAACTGGTCTCTGATATCTGATATCTGAATCGAGCCTGCTAGAATAAGGTCTTGCTTTTTTCTCCGCGCCCCATGACTCATCCCCTCCTCAACAACCGCTACCAAATCCTAGAAACTCTAGGCCGGGGCGGCTTTGGGGAAACGTTTTTGGCGGTGGACACCCACATGCCCTCCGCCCGGCGCTGTGTGATCAAACTCCTTAAACCCGTCATCGAAGGCCCCGAGATTCCCCAGTGGCTACAGGATCGTTTTCAACGGGAAGCCGCCACTCTAGAGGAGTTGGGGGAAAATCATTCCCAAATTCCCCGCCTCTACGCCTACTTCAGCGAAGGGGGCAATTTTTACCTCGTCCAGGAATGGATTGAGGGCGCGACCCTAACCCAGCTTCAGGAAAAACAGGGCAATTTTTCTTCCGAGCAAGTGGAGCGCCTTCTGCTGGATCTTTTACCGGTTTTAAAATTTATCCACCAGCGCCGCATCATTCACCGGGATATTAAACCCGACAACATTATTGTTCGAGCCGCCGATAACAAGCCCATTTTGATTGACTTTGGGGTGATTAAAGAAGCCATGGGCACCCTAGTCAATCCCGAGGGCAAAAGCGCCTATTCCGTGGCGCTGGGCACCCCCGGCTATATGGCCTCGGAGCAGGCCGCCGGTCGTCCCGTTTTTTCGAGCGATCTCTATAGTCTGGGATTAACCGCCATTTTTCTCCTCGCGGGCAAAACCCCCCAATATCTGGAAACCGACGCCCGAACCGGGGAAATTATCTGGCGGGCCTTCGCTCCCCAGGCGGCTCCCGCCCTAGCGGCAGTGATTGATAAATGCATTCGCTTTCATCCCCGGGACCGCTACCCCTCCGCCAAGGAGGCCCTCATCGCCCTGACCCGTCTGAATACTCCGGTCACGCCCCCGACCCAGGTGGTTCGTCCCGTTCCCCTGCCGGAGCGCTCCACTGTTTACCCCAGCAGTAAATCTCAACTGACGGAAGCGGAACCTGAATCGGAAACCTCCCCTTGGATCACCTGGTTCGCTTTGCCTCTCCTCTTCGGCGCCGTCATTCTCGGCGGCATTAGCGCCGGTTTTTTCTTCGCCTCCAAGCGCCGAGCGCCGGCGCCGACTCCAACGCCTCCGGTTTTAGAGACCCCCAGCCCTGACTTAACCCCTATTCCGGCGCTGTCCCCTTCTCCGGTCTTTACCCCTAGACCCCGACCCACCCCCACTCCCGACGCCGTTCCCGTCCCGACGCCCCAACCGGAACCCGTTCCCGAGGTTTCCCCCGACCCCCCCCCCCTGTCCTCCCCGGAGCCTACCCTAGAACCCGAACCCCTGGCCTCCCCGTCCCCCCTGGCCTCTCCCCCTCCCCCGTCTCCCCTCGCTTCCCCGTCCCCCCTGTCCTCCCCGCCGCTCCCGTCCCCCCTCGCTTCCCCCGCCCTGCCGGACGATCTCCCCAGCCCCGCCGTCAGCCCTCCCGCGCCGCCGCTCCTCAAGAAAAGCGCCGAATAAGAACAAAATATTGGTTATCTCTGCTGGAGCTGAACTTCATTGCCTTGTTTGTGTTCGCGTCAAGTAGGATACACTCATAGACCAACCCTAGGAGTAGGGTCGCTGTCCTGGCGTTGACGGAGAAGGATAGGACTTGATGAAAATACTAGTCTTGGCTTGGGAGTTTCCGCCCCGCTTGGTCGGGGGGATTGCCCGCCACGTGGCGGAACTCTACCCCGAATTGGTGAAACGAGGCCACCAAGTCTCTTTAATTACGGTGGAATTTAACCGAGCGCCGGATTTTGAAGTGGTGGAAGGGATTCAGGTTTATCGAGTGAAGGTGGCGGAGGGGAACGACTTTTTGCACTGGGTGGCCAATATGAACCAGAGCATGGAGCAAACCAGCCGGAGTTTGATCGCTCAAAACGGCGCTTTTGATTTAATTCACGCCCACGACTGGTTGGTGGGAGACGCGGCCATCGCCCTTAAGCATCAGTTTAAAATTCCCTTAGCGGTCACCATTCACGCGACGGAATACGGGCGTCATAACGGTTTGTTTAACGACACCCAACGCTATGTGGCTGGCAAAGAAGGGGTGTTAATCTACAACGCCTGGCGGGTCATCGTCTGTAGCAACTACATGCGTCACGAACTAGAGCGGGCCTTTGGCGCTCCCTGGGACAAAATGGACGTGATTTATAACGGTATCCGCCCCGACAAGAAAAAACGAGATCCTGAGGTGGATTATCCGGCCTTCCGGCGCCGATACGCACTGGATTCCGAAAAAATCGTCTATTATGTCGGACGTATGACCTACGAAAAAGGAGTTTCCGTCCTCTTGACGGCGGCGCCCCAGGTGCTCCATAAACTTCAGGGGCAGGCTAAATTTGTGATTATCGGCGGCGGCAACACGGATCGGCTCAAACAATTGGCTTGGAATTTAGGCATTTGGGAGCATTGCTTGTTCACAGGTTTTATGTCTGACGAGGATCTGGATAAATTTCAAACCATTGCCGATTGCGCCGTCTTTCCAAGTTTATACGAACCCTTTGGCATAGTGGCCCTAGAGAGTTTTGCCGCGCGGGTGCCGGTAGTGGTCTCAAATACTGGAGGACTAGCGGAAGTGGTGCGCCATGGTCACACAGGCATTGTCACCTATACCAATAACCCCGACTCCCTGGCCTGGGGCATTGTGGAGGCGCTGAAAAATCCCGACTACGCCCAGACCTTAGTGGACAACGCCTATCGGGAATTAGAACTGCGCTTTAGCTGGGCCAAACTGGCGGAAGAAACCGAAGCGGTCTATCGTCGGGTGGTGGCGGAGCGGAGCCAAGTGGTTTGGGAATAGAAAACCGTGAGACGCGCTCTTCTCTGGGCGGCGCTGGTCTGGCTGGCCGGCGCTTTTCCCCTCGGCGCCGAGCCAAAGACGACGATCCAATTTAAATACTATTGGATCTATCCCCGTAGTCCTCAAGACCTCGCCCCAGAACTGGACGCTCGCTCCCCCATTATTTTTCAAGGGAAAAAGTACCGCGGCTATACCCAATGGCGAGTCAGTTGGCGGTTTTATTGGCAAGAAGCGCCGCAAAGTTGCCGGATTACCAAAGTTAACACTGACTTAGATGTTATTTATACCCTGCCCCAAATCCCTCCCCGTCACCGGACAACCCCGGAAACTCGCCAGAAATTTAACCGTTATTTTCAGGCGTTGTTTAAACACGAAGAAAACCACAAAAATTCAGGACTCTACGGCGCTCGGAACATTGAGCGGACGCTCTTAACGTTAGCTCCGGCGAAAACCTGTTCCGAGCTAGAAACCCTAGCCAACCAAACAGCCCAAGCCATTATCGAAAAATACCGGCGACGGGATCGGGAGTATGACCAACGCACTGAGCACGGGCGCCGGGAAGGGGTGACGCTGGATTAACCGCCGAGACTCCAGAGCGCTAGTCCCCCCAGAACGGCGCCGAAGGCCAAGAGAAATTGGCGGAGATAGGGATGCAAAAAGACGGGAACCACCGGCGCCGTGGGGAGAGAGAGAAATTTGAGAGTCAAGGTCGGCGTAATTCCCCGATTGACATAGCCCGTCACTCCGCAGGCGTCGTTTAAAAAAACCTCTATCTGTTGATCTAGCGGGTTAAAGGGCGGGAGCCAGCGCCGCCAGTAGGGATAAACCACCGGAATCACGCCGCTCCGGTCGTGGAAATAGAGTTTTGGCGTTCCCCAGCCCTGGACGTCCAGTAGGCGTAATTTCCCGGTCCATTGCACCTGGGAGCCCCAGAGGGGGCTGGTTTGCTCGCTGGTCAGTAAACTTAAGACATCCGGCGCCGTTAATTGTCGCGGCAGTTGTTGGAGGATTAAGGTTTGGACAAAGAAACCCAGTCCGAAGCTCCAAGCGAAGCCTGAACCGAGGCGCCAGGGGCAGTCGGGCCAAAATCTGGCGGCCAAAGCGGCGCTCAGCGCCGCCAGCCAAGGTAGAAGAGCCAAACACCAATCTTGAATAAAGGCGGGATAGGGATTGAGTTTCTGGGTTTTGGTCTCCCGACGGATTTCTTCGAGGGCGTATTGGGAACTGAGATCCAGTTGTTCGGCGTAGCGTCCCAACACTTGCACTCGCTCCCCCAGAAGGGGATGGGAACTGCGCCACTCCGTCCAGCGGGCCCAAGGATTAAACCAATCCCAAACCAGCAGACGGCTAATGATCTGGCTAGAAAAATGAGATCCTCGTTCACAGGATTGGGCGCTTTTGGGGTCGTAGACGCCGAAGTTCCGTAGCCCTTCTAAAAAGAGGGCGGGGGTTTCCGCTTGGCGCTCCTGTTTAACCAGGGCTTTAGAACATTTAACCAAAGCGCGAATGAGTCCGTTGGGATTTCCCGTCCACTGGCTGGCAAAGTGGTCGGCGTAGTAGGTTCGGGAACGGGAGAGGTAACGGTTTAAAAATTGGTTGTAGCGAAAGAGAAAAAGGCAGAGTTGGGCCGGCGCCCAGGTTAAAAGCCGCCCCCAGAGGGGGAATTCCCGGCGCCGAGTTTGCAGAAGGAGGTAGAGCCAATAGAAAAACTGCCCGCTACCGCTGACCCAGGTCATTAAAGCGCCGTCTCCCCGAGAAATGTGTCCCAGTTGTTGGGCTAAAAGAACGGCGATTTCTTCTGGGTCTAGATAACGAAAGACGCCTTTACTCAATCCCAGAAAAGCTTGGTCTCCCCGGCCGCCGTAGGCAAATACCTGGGCGCGACGGTCGTTAATTAACCCCAAGCGGGGGAGGGGGATTTTCGCTTGACGGCAAAAGCGCAGGAGCAATTCTCCTCCCTCCGGGCTGTATTTCTGGATATCGCCGAGGTTAATGGGTTGAGTTTGATAAAAACGGAGCTGGAGTTGGTCTTGCACGGGAATGGCCGCGGCGCCGAAGAGAAACATAACGAGGAGACTGACGACCCCTCCCCAAGCGAAGCCTAGAGGCCAGGGGAGAAACAGGGCGCAGAGCAATCCTAGGGGAACGGCGCCGCCCAGCCAGGGCAGAAGGAAGCCAAGAACCAAGACTAGACCGTAACTATCGGCTTGACGGGGTCGGAACAGTTTTGCCGGAGCTTTACCGCTTCGACTGGCCTTGGGCAGGGTGGAAGGGGGCAGAGCCTCTTCATCCTCCTCGGAGAAGTCCGGCGTTAGAACAGATAATAGCCCCTTGGCCCAGCGGTCCACTTCGGGATGGGGATGGTTGACCAAATCCTGACAATGGGCGATAGCCTCCTCTGTCTCGCCCTGGGCCCGGTAAGCGCGAATCAGCCCCATTTTGGCTTGTAAAAATTGGGGGTTCTGTTGGTGGGGAAAACGCTGACAAAACTCCTTAAATTTAGCAATGGCCGCTCCGTACTGTTGCTTTTGTAAATCCTGGAGTCCTTGCTCTAGTCGCTGGAGGGCGTCGGCGGGAATCATGGCGGGGGAGGAAAGGGGACTTTGAGGATGTTTCCTCCCTTCCAAGGCGGACTAGGAGGAATAGAACCGGGGCGTTGGTTCTTTTCAAACATCCCCTAAGTTTATCGTTTTCCATCACCAACGATTCGACGCTTAACAAAACTTTAGCGCCGGCGCCGTTTACCAGATCCTATCGGCGCCAGTTATTAAGATCATAGCTATTGTTTTAAGCGAAGCCGCTCCGTCAGTCCCTTCAGCGTCATATTTTGAGCGATGGCGTCATGGGGAATCAAGACATATCGCCAGGGCTTACCGCCATACGAAGTCGGTAACGGTGGGAAATTCCGCTTGGACAGCGCCGAGGCTGGTTTTCAGATCTGGGATATTTTGGGGGGGTAGAAGTTGGCAGAGGCGGTCTAATATTTTCAAGGAGTCCCGTTGGGTGTGTATGAGTAAATCGGACATGATGGATGAGTTGCCAACCTTCGGCGCCGGGAATTTTACTAGGGGATAACGTCCTTTCTGCGAAAGTAATAAACCCCCTGGGTTACGGGGGCTGAATTCTAATGGAAACATCTCGGATTTGTTAGTTAAGCGCAACCTTCAACCCATTCTACTTCTGGAAATTTACCGACTCGCCATCGGGTTACTTTTTTACCGTCAGTTTCAAAAACAATACCGTAATTTTTATCTTCTCGATCTTTAGGCAAAAAGACTAAATATCGACCGTTTTGTAGATATTTGTGAGGTTTTACTTGAATTCGTTGAGGATACAAAGCCTTAATCTTCGTTTCACTATCCCCAATTTTAGCTCCGCTTAACGTTGTCACCCTCGGATTATTAATATCAATCCTAGAAATACGTCCATCAGTAACCATAAAGCTTACATCCTTCAAGGATTTAGCTTTATAATATAAGCAGGAAGGTTCGCCCCCGCTCGTAACTTGTATTAATTCTGTCTTGGCAGTACGTCTCGCCTCTTGGATTGTCATGCCAATTTTAATCGGCTCTATACCTCTAATTCCCACCGAAGAGGCTTCAGTAAGTGTTTGAGCTTTAATCTTTGAAACTAAAGCAGGGGAAGATGTAAAAATTACCGTCAACAGAAAAGAAAGTAGTGTATCTGAATTGATGGTTTTGGATTGAGTTTTTTGACTAGTCATTTTCTTGAGTTTGCGCAAGAGAAACGTCAGAAAAGTTTGTAAACAATTAAGTTGTACGCTTTTTTACTGCTATGGTGAGAGAAAGATTGAAGAATGCAGAGCGCCGATTAATTAGCTGTCGATTAAATGCCGGAGGTTAAAGAGCGCCTTCGTCCACCAAAGACATAAAATGTTTGAACTCTCCTGATTTACTGAAATGACACTGGAAGGGTTTCGTTCCTTGATTCCCCAGATCGGCTGTTCCGTTGACGGTGTAGCTTCCGTCCTTTGTCTGCTTCGGTTTCTCGGTTTTGATATAAATCGGCTTGGTTCCGTACTGGCTAGCGGCTTCCCCCTGACAGAATTTTGACATCTGATCCTTGGGCGCCGGAGCGCCGATAGCGGGGGAGTTAAAACTGA
Source organism: Cyanobacteriota bacterium (assembly GCA_035285965.1). GTDB lineage: Bacteria > Cyanobacteriota > Cyanobacteriia > Cyanobacteriales > Microcystaceae > Synechocystis. The sequence continues at coordinate 13,690 of JAYKIZ010000233.1, forward strand.
CTAACCCAACGAGAACAACCATAACTTGACTGGCTTTCATCGGAACTCCTTCATTTTGATTAGTGAGACCAGTTTATCAGAGAATTAGCGGGCGCCGATAGTCGGTCTTTGATTTCCTGCTCTCTGGAAACAGGCGGCATGACTTTTACTCTTCTCCGGCGCCGGGAATTTTAC
>JAYKIZ010000234.1:0-4254 GCA_035285965.1 Cyanobacteriota bacterium
GGCGGGCGGATTGGCTTTTTGGCGGTCAGTATGCTAACGATTTTTATTCTGGGCTTCTTTATCGACTTTTTTGAGATTGCCTTTATTGTTCTGCCTCTCTTTAAGCCGGTGGCGGAATCCTTACAACTGGATTTGCTTTGGTATGGCGTTGTGGTCGGCGCTAATTTACAGACCTCTTTCCTCACTCCGCCCTTTGGCTTCGCCCTCTTTTATCTCCGAAGCGTGGCGCCAGCGGAGATTCAGACGATAGAAATTTATCGGGGCGTGATTCCCTTTATTCTGTTGCAACTGTTGGTTTTACTCTTGATTATTCGCTTTCCCGCCCTAGTGACTTGGCTCCCGTCTCTCTCTCGTTAAAGTAGGTATCAGATATTGCCGATTCAAAAATGAACTGCACCACTTAGGGGGGTTAGCCGAAAGGGGGGCCCTGGTGCACTTCGGACTTGAATGAGCCCTATGCGCCTCTAACGGCGCTCTTGAAATCCTGTCAGGGGGTCGGCGCCGACCCCCTGACCTTGTAAGAGAACCCCAAAATTGCCTAAACCCTGGGGATCGATTAACTGATGCAGGGCTTCCCGACAGCTGAGGAGTTCCGCTAGGGGATAGGTTCCCGAACTCAGCGCCGTCAAGCGCCGGTCTATTCCCAGATTCATCAAAAAAAGCGCCTGACGGGTAAAGCCGAGGGTTTTTAGTCCGTAGGTTTCTCCCCACTGTTCCAGCGCCGTAAAGTTAACGTGACTGGTGATATCCTGGGCGCCGATGTTGATATAGGGATCGTCGTGGTAGCGGTTTTGGGCGTAGCACTGGAGGGTTCCCTCTCGACGTTGGGGATGATAGTATTTTTCGGCGCTGTAGCCGTAGTCGATGGTAAGCAAATAGCCTTGGCTGAGTTTACGGCTGACTTGCGCTAACCAGCGCCGGGCCGCCAGATTAACCTCCGTCCGGTAGCCCTCGGGGTAGGTTTCGTTAAAGGCAACTCCTAACTCTTGAAAATATTGGCTTAAATCCGGGGTGGACAGAGCGCCGACTTCTTCCCGAAAAGACTCCCCGTCCCAAACCACATAAATTTCCTGAAGACGCCCGTCTTGCCAAATCACTCGATGGACGGGAAAGGCGTCCACTAATTCATTGCTAAAACAACAGCCCCGGAGGGACTGGTCGGGGATCTCGTCCCAAGCTAGCCAAATCACTTTCTCGCCGAACTCCTCTAGGGTTCGGCGCTGGCGCTCCCGGAGCGCCGGAGAAATTTCCAGAATGCCGTAGGTTAAACCCTGGAAAAACTGGGGATATTGATCTTTTAGATAACGTAAACTAGCGAGGGCTAAACGCCCCTCTCCGGCGCCCATTTCTAAGACAGTAAAGGGTTCCCCCAAACGCTCCCCCATCTCCGCCCATTGCTCCGCCAACAACTCCCCAAAATCGGCGCTGAGGGCGGACGCGGTGACAAAATCCCCCTGGGTTTGAATTTGAACCCGTCCTTGACCGTAGTAGCCCTGGTCGGGAGCGTAGAGCGCCCAGTCCATAAACTCGGCAAAGGTGAGACGGGAAGCGGGAGGCGTCATTGGCGGGGGAAATACGAGTTTAATCTCAATGCTAAGGTTAAAAGGGAATTGGGAATTAGGCTAACCCCCAATCCCTAATCCCCAACCCCTTCGCCCCCCTTGCCGATGTTTTTTAGCGTTGTTATTCCCACCTACAACCGCAAACCGATTTTAACCCAGTGCCTCGGCGCTTTGAGCCAGCAGGTTTTTGCGGACGAGAAGGTGGAAGGCTATGAAATCGTGGTGGTGGACGACGGCTCCACCGACGGCACCCCGGATTGGTTGCGGCAAGCGCCGGCGCCGTTTCCCCAGGTTGTCCTCTATTGCCAAGATCATCAAGGCCCCGCCGTGGCTAGAAATTTGGGCGTCGCCCAGGCAAAGGGAGACTATATTATTTTTATCGATAGCGATCTGGTGGTCACGGAAAACTTTCTCCAAGCCCACGCCGACGCCTTAACCCAGGGCTCCGCCCAACTGGGGCATAACCGCGTCTTTACCTACGGCGCCGTTATCAATACCTGTAATTTTGAGAATCCCCGCTCGGAGCCGTTTAAATTGACGGACTATTCCCGGGCCTATTTCGCCACCGGCAACGTGGCTATTGCCAAAACCTGGTTAGAACAAGCGGGTCTGTTTGACGCCGGTTTCCAACTCTACGGCTGGGAGGATTTGGAACTGGGGGTCCGGCTGAAAAAATTGGGACTGAAACTGATCTCCTGCCCCGCGGCGGTCGGCTACCACTGGCATCCGCCCTTTAGCCTCGACCAAATTCCCCGCTTAATTCAACAGGAAGAGGAACGGGGCAGAATGGGTGTCTTGTTTTATCAAAAGCATCCCACCTGGGAAGTGCGACTAATGATCCAAATGACCTGGCTCCATCGTCTGCTTTGGGGTTTGCTTTCCCTCGGGGGAACGTTGAACGAACGCACCCTAGCGCCGCTTTTGCAAGGACTGATCGACCGGGGCCGCTCCCAACTAGCGCTGGAGATTGCCCGTATTTTCCTCAACTGGTATAACGTCCGGGCCGTTTACGGCGCTTATCGGATGGCTCAGAAGGCAAAATCTTAAGATATTCTGACGAAATATCCCGCCCTTGACTGGGGCTTTCTATGATCTAACATGATCTTGACTGTACAATTTGCCCAGGGAATCCTTACCCAACGGCCGCAAACCGCCGGGTCGTCCTCCTCAACCGCTCTAAGAAAACCCCTTACTGTCAAGTCCAAGACCGCCCTGCCTCAGCCCACCACTGAACTCCGGGCATACTCATTCCAATCGTCTATCGGGAGACCACTATGAAAGAAGCCATTTTCACCTTGCTCGGGCTAGTCCTTGGGGGGGGCGGCGTTTATTTCTTCGTTGCCAGCAAGCTCCAGCAAAAACTAGCCAGCGCCGAGCGGAAACTGGACCGGGCGAATCGAGCGATGGACGACGGCGAAGCGCTGCGGGAGCAGGGCGCTAGTCAGGCTCAGGAGTTACAAGCGGCTCAGGCCCGGATTAAATCCCTAGAAGCCTCCTACCAAAGCCAACTTCAGGAACTAGAGGCCCGCCATGGGCAAGAGTTGGCGTCTCTGCGGGAAGGCGCGCCGGATTTGGAACCCCTCCAGGTTCAGATTGAGGATCTGCAAGGACAGTTGGAGACCCAAGCCGCGCAACACGCCCAGGAAAAACAAGAACTAGAACTCAGATACAACGAGCGCTTACAAGCCCTAGAGGCGGATTATCAGCGGCAATTAGAGGAGGGAGAAGCCCAATGGCGTCAGCGCCTCCAAACCGAAACGGCGCCGATTCAGACAGAAGAAGCGGAGCCGAAAACCGCTAACCCCCTAGGCGGTTTCCTCGGGGGCGTGGCCGCGGCGGCCGGAGCGGTGGGACTAGCGGGCGCCGCCGGCGCTTTTCTGGGAGAGCGCCGAGAAACAGAGCCGGAGCCAGAGCCGGAAAACTGGGTGGACGCCCCGGCGGAGTCGGAAGCGGAGTTTGACTCTCCCTTTGCGGCCCCGGAAGTCGAGGTTAGGGATTGGACGGCCCCGGCGCCGGAGTTAGAGATTGAGACAGAAACCCCCGATCCCTTTGCGGCGTCGGCGGCGAACTGGGTGGACGAGGTGGAAACAGAGACCTTTGCCCCCGAGGAAGTGGAAGAGTTTCCCCTTGATAGCCTGCTAGAAGAGCCAGAACCGTTGGAGTTGGCAGTGGTCGACGCGCCGTTAGATCTGGCGGACGTCGCCATTGACGTTCAGGAACAGGAGTCGGACTTCCCGGAAACTTTAGGTTTGGAGTCCTTGGAGCAGGAAGAAGCTTTCCCGGAAACTTTAGAATTAGAGTCCTTAGCGCCAGAATCCGACTTCCCGGAAACTCTGGGGTTAGAGTCTTTGACCGAGGCGGAAACCGGAGAGTTTACCCCAGCATTTGAACTGGAAACTTTTGACCCCGGCGCTGAAGACTTGCCGATGGCGGAACTGGATTTGGAAGCCGAGGAACCCTTGGCGCTCAGCCTGGACGAGCTAGAGACGGAAGCGCCGCAAGCCGCTCCCGATTTGTCCCTAGACAGTTTTGATCTCGGCGCTGAACCGGAGTCCCTGGGCTTAGAACTGGAGGGTTTCGACTTAGAAGCGCCCCCGACGGAGGGGTTAGATCTGGGTTGGGAAGGAGACACTTCAGCTTCTTCCCTAGAGGCTTTTGATCTTGGGCTAGGAGACAGCGGTTCGGCGGCGGC
>JAYKIZ010000235.1:0-3553 GCA_035285965.1 Cyanobacteriota bacterium
CCGTTGAGGCGGCCTTCATTGGCTCGACTGATGGCTTCGGCGGGGTCGAGGAGGTAAGTATTAGAGCCGGCGCCGAGGGTGGGCAGGTCGTAAATCCCCGTAGCCAGCGCCGGGGGAGTCCAGAGGAGGATTAACGACGCCAACAGCGCAAGAAAGCAGGGCGGAGGAGTGAGACGCATGGGATTAAAGAACAGGAGTGGGGGTGCTTTCAATCACTTTATCAATTAAGCCGTAATCCTTGGCTTCCGCGGCGGAAAGAAAATAGTCCCGGTCTGTGTCCTTGGCGATTTTCTCTAGGGTTTGGCCCGTCTGTTCCGCCATGATCTCATTCAGTTGTTGGCGAATGCGGAGAATTTCCCTGGCTTCAATGTCGATATCCGTCGCTTGACGGCGCCCAGTGCCGCCCATGGGCTGGTGGATCATGATCCGAGCGTGGGGTAGAGCCAGACGTTTGCCCGGAGAGCCGGAGGCCAATAAAAAGGCTCCCATAGAAGCCGCTAGACCCACGCAGATGGTAATCACCTCGGATTTGATATAGCGCATGGTGTCGTAGATGGCCATGCCCGCGGTCACGGAGCCGCCGGGGGAGTTGATGTAGAGGTAAATGGGTTTGCTGGGGTCGTCGGAGTCTAGGTAAAGCAAAAAGGCGACGATGCGGTTGGCGATGGAGTCGTTGACTTCTTGACCCAGAAAAATAATCCGCTCCTGGCTGAGGCGGGTATAAATATCAATCCAGCGCTCGTACTGACTGCCGGGGAGACGATAGGGAACGCTAGGAACACCGATGGGCATGGTTTTAAACAGGAATTGGGGTTAGGGATTGGCGCTTTGACTACGCTCAGCGCTCGTTATTCGGCTATGTTCAGCGCCCGTTAGCGCCGGCGCCGACTAAGGGTTTGGGCAAGTCCTTCTGACTGTCGAGAACCCGGTCGATTAAACCGTATTCTTTGGCTTGCTCCGGGGTGAGGTAGAAGGTGCGGTCGAGATCTTTGGCTAACTTCTCTACCGTTTGCCCAGTGTTCTGGGACAAAATTTCCAGCAAGGTGCGTTTATTGTCTAGCACTTCCTTGGCCCGGATCTGAATATCCGTGGCTTGCCCCTGAGCGCCGGTGCGGTTTTGGTTGAGAACAATGGTGGCGTGGGGAAGACTGGCTCGACAGCCTTTAGCGCCGGCGGAAAGAATCATGGCCGCGGTGCCCATGGCTTGGCCGATGCAAATGGTGTGGACCGGCGGTTTGATGTAGCCGATGGTGTCGCAGATGGCGAAGGCTTCGGTTTCAAAGCCGATGGCGTCGCCGGTGTACCAGGAGGTGCCGGTGGAATTGATGTAAAAGTAAATAGGCTTATCGGGGTCGTCGAATTGCAGGTAGAGCAACTGAGCGATGATCAACTGGGTGACGTCTAGACCGACTTGTTGCTTGACCTCATCGGAAGAGAAGAGGGGCATCCCCAGATAGACAATCCGCTCTTTGAGGAGGAGGGATTCCAAATCCGGGGGAGGCGTGCGAAAGGCCATATCGCCGTAATAGGCGCTTTGAACCGCTTTAATTTCCATGGACGCTGGGAGTCGGAGTCAACGGCAACCGCTGTCGGTTCCGCTAGGGCTAGGTATTAGCCCCAAATTATAGCGAAAAAGCCAACCCCCTGGAAAAACCTCGAGCCTTAACCTTCGCGGAAAGCGGTCGCCTCGCGGCGCTCGAAGCGGTCGTCCCCGTAGGCCTGCTCCCCGTGTTCGGTTAAATCTAGACCCTGTAACTCGGCGCCGGGTTGCACCCGCAGGGGCATGACCAGACTGATCAGTTTGAGAATAATAAAAGTCATCACCGCGGAGAAGGCCACCGTTAAACTGACGGCGCCGATTTGAATAATGAGCTGGTAGGGATTGCCGGCCAACAGCCCGTTAGCGCCGGCGCTGTTAATACTCTGCTCGGCGAAGATTCCCGTGAGAATGGTTCCCACCACGCCCCCGACGCCGTGAACCGGAAAGGTGTCGAGACTGTCGTCCAGCCCCATCTGCACCTTGAGATTAATGGCGAAAAAGCAGGCGATAGCCGTCAAAACGCCGATAATCAGCGCCGAGATCGGGGAGACAAAGCCCGCGGAAGGCGTGACGCCCACCAGTCCGACGACGACTCCGGTGGCGGCGCCGACGGTGGTGGGTTTGCCCCGCAGAATTTGCTCTAGCAATAACCAGGTCAGCATGGCCATGGCGGCGCTGGTATTGGTGGCGACAAAGGCCGAAACCGCTAGAGAACTGGACGCCAAGGCGCTGCCGGCGTTGAAGCCAAACCAGCCAAACCAGAGGAGACCGGCGCCGAGGAGGATAAAGGGCACGTTATGGGGCGGAGAGACCCGGTTGGGATAGGTGCCCCGACTGCCGATGACCAGCGCCGCGACTAAGGCGGAAATTCCCGAAGAGGTGTGAACCACCATCCCCCCGGCGAAGTCCATGGATTTGAATAGGCCCGTTAATCCCAGCAATCCGCCCTTGCCCCAGACCATGTGGGCCAGGGGACAGTAAACCAAAGTGAGCCAGAGAACCAGAAATAAACAGTAAGCCCTAAAACTCGTCCGCTCCACAATGGCGCCGGAAATCAGCGCCGGGGTAATGACGGCGAACATTGCTTGATAGACCATGAAGAGTTGGTGGGGCACCGTGGGGGCGTAGGAAAGAACGTCCACCGGGGCGCTCCCCTCTAAGTAACCCGTCGTTTCTAGACCCACGCCCTGTAGAAAGAGCCACTGGAAACCGCCCATGATCAGGTTGCCGGGGGCGAAGGCGAGACTATAACCCCAGAGGAGCCAAACCACGGCCATTAACCCTAGGGCGATGAAATTCATCATCAGGGTATTCAACACATGGCGCTTGGCCACAAAGCCGCCGTAGAAAAAAGCTAACCCCACGGTCATCAGTAAGACTAAACCGGAGCAGTTCAGTAAAAACCCGGTGTCGGCGGCGCTTTGGGCCGCGGCGATCTGTTCCGTTAATTCCGTCTGGGCTTCCGCCGGGAGGGCGCCGATGAGCCAAATTCCGAACAGCGCCGTCACAAACACAAACTGATTCATCAGCTTAAAACCATTTACTGAGTTTCTGAGATACTTGAATAGAAACGACATTGATTCAGGTAGTTTAAGTTAAGTAAATACCCGAAATTGATTTCAGTATTGGTTACCGAGATTACAGACAAATATTTGGAAGATATCAAAGGCGCAAAATTCAATACATGAAGACTATTCTTGATCCCCAATTGATCCCGAGGCGCGGCTTGGGCGATCAGAACAGGACTAAGCGCTAAAGTTTGCCGCCTCTACCGGCGCCGACGGCCGACGGTTGAGATCCAAGCCCTTTGTTTGCTAAGGTTAAGCAAGCGTTTTGTTGTTTAAGTCCTTTCCATCCCCATTTTTAAGGAGGCTCTTCCATGTCCCCGGACACCAAAGCTAGAATTGACGAACTGGTTAAAAGTCATAAAATTATGGTCTTCATGAAGGGAACCAAACTGATGCCTCAGTGCGGCTTTTCTAATAACGTTGTACAGATTTTGAATGTCCTCGG
>JAYKIZ010000236.1:0-9335 GCA_035285965.1 Cyanobacteriota bacterium
CAAAGTCCAAAATTATGAAGAAATCGGTGTGAGGGAATATTGGATTGTCGATTATTTAGGACTGGGGGGTCGGCGCTTTATTGGCGATCCGAAACAGCCGACGATTCTTGTCCATGAATTGGTAGACGGAGAGTATCAAGTGGCGCTTTTCCAAGGGGAAGACCGGATTGTTTCTCCCATTTTTCCCGAGTTGGCGTTAACCGCTAACCAAGTTTTTCAAGCCGGCGGGGGTCAATGGTAACATTGGGGGGAGCCGACCGTCAGTCAAATCCTCTTTTGCCAAGGGGCGCCGGATGATTCCCCAGATTTTAGTCCTCAAAAATTTCCTCAGTTACCAAGACGCCCAAATTGATTTTCGGGGTCTCCATACCGCTTGTATTTGCGGCGCTAACGGGGCGGGAAAATCCTCTCTGTTGGAAGCGATGACCTGGGCCGTTTGGGGGGAAAGTCGGGCCAAGGGGAGCGAAGAAGACGTCCTTCACACCGGCGCCGACCATGTCCGGGTCGATTTTCAATTTATCAGCGCCCAGAACACCTACAGAATTATCCGCTCCCGCCAACGGGGTCGGGGCAGTACTCTTGACTTTCAGGTTCTCAGCGGCGCTCAGTTTCGTCCCCTCGGCGCTAAGACGATCCGAGCTACTCAGGAAGAGATTATCGCGACGCTCAAGCTCGATTACGATACCTTTATCAATTCCGCCTATCTGCGTCAGGGTCACGCCGACGAGTTTATGACCCGAAAACCGGCGGAGCGTAAACAGATCCTCGTCGATCTATTGAAACTGAATCAATACGAAATTCTGGCGGAAAAAGCGAAGGATATTTCCAAGGAAGAAAAGGGCAAAGCGGACTACTTAGACGGGCGCTTGCAAAGCCTGAAACAGGAATTAGACCGGCGCCCGGAGATTGAGCGCCTGCAAGGAGAACTGGAGGAACAGTTAACGCTCTTGAACCAACAGCAAGAGCAAGACCTCTGGCAACGGCAACGCCTGCAACTCAGCCAAAACCAGCGCCGGGCCCATGAGGAGCAGTACCAATGGCAAGCGGGTCAATTGGAAAAGTTAGTTCAAGAAACCGAGCGCCTAGAGCGGGAAAGTCAAAGCCTCGGCGCCGCTTTACAAACCCAAGAAACTCTGGTGACGCAGGCCGAGATTATCCGTCGCAACCACCGGCAATACCTCAATTTGCAAGGGGAAGCGGCCCAAGCGTCCGAGGATTTACGGCGCTATCAGGAGCTTAAACAGCGTCAGCAAACCCTAGAGAAAGAACTCCTGGCTCAAGAAAACCAACTCCAGCGCCAACTGGAGCAGACCCAACTCCATCTGCAAAACCTCGCCCGTCAGGAAGAGGAACTTCAGCCGATTCTGAATCAGGAAGCGGAGATTCAAGCCGGTCTCCAAAAATTGGCCGAAGCCAAACAGCGCTTAGGGGAGTTAGACGACCTCCAGCGCCAACAAATTCCCCTCCAACACCGGGGCTACGAACTGCGAACGGAAATCGGACGACAGGGCGCCCAACTGGAGGCCCGATTGGAGCAGGGAAAAAAGTTAGTCGCGGAGCTAACTCAAGAAATTTCCGCCTTCCCCCAACAGCGCCGGGAATTGCAACGGCTCAACGACGAGATTGAAACCCTCAAAAAACAGGAAACCTACCTGAAACGGGTGGAGGAAAAGGGCCACGAGCGCCGTCACTTCCAAGAGCGCCTTCAGGAACACCAGCGTCTCTGCGAAAAGCAGTTGGGGGAACTGGAGCAAAAATTAACCCTGCTGGAAAATAACCCGTCGGCGCTCTGTCCCCTCTGCGAGCAAAGTCTAGAGGGCCACTTCCACGACCAAGTCGTGGCCAAAACCCGGCGCCAACAGGAAGAGCTACGGGAGCAAATTTGGATGCTCAAGGCGCAAAGCGCCGTCTGCGACCGAGAAATACAGGTGCTTCGTCAGGAATATCGGGACGTTAAAGTTCATCTGGATAGTTTAGAAGCCCTCCAACAGCGCTACAACCAACTAGAACTCAAACTGGAGCAGGGGGAAGACCTGTACGAGCGCCGCCAAGAAACCCAGACGGAACTCGACGACTTGGAGCGCCGTTTATTGGAGCGGAATTACGCCCCGGCTTTACAGACCGAACTTGCGGCGCTGGAGGCGGAACTGCAAGCCATTCCCTACGACGAGCAGACCCACGCCTTGGCCCGCTCCGAGGTGGAGAAATTACGTCGGGCGGAAATGAAACAAGTTACCTTCAAAGAGGCCCAGCGCAAGCGCCAAAGCCTAGAGCGAGAGCGCCCTTCCCTAGAGCGGCGCTTGCAGAGTTTAGCGGCGGAAATCCAGACCCTGGAGCAATTCTCCCCCCTACGCCAAGAACTGAGCCAACTGGAGCAGAACTTAGCCACCCTTAACTATGACCCGGAGCGCCACCGTCAGTTAAGCCGGCAGGTTCAGGACTATCAAGTCTGGGCCCTACGGCTCGGGGAATTGGAGCAAGCCGAAACCCAAATTCCCTCGCTCCGGGAGCGCCGAGAACAATTACAGGCTTTAATCGGCGCTCGGGGTCAGGAACGGGCAACCTTAACCGTGGAACTGGAGGAACTCCGCCGCCAAATTGACCAGTACGCCGACCACAGCGCCCAGCTCCAAACCCTAGAGCGGAGTCTTAACGACCGGCGCCGGGAGCTAGACGCGCTCTTAGCTCGCAAGGGCGGCTACGACCAACAGTTAATTCAGTTGGACACCTTGAAGGAAGAATTAGCGGAAACTCGACAACAATTTCAAACCGCTAAAAGGCAATATACTGTCTATGCAGAACTGGCTAAGGCCTTTGGTAAAAACGGCATTCAAAGCCTGATGATTGAGAATATCTTGCCCCAACTAGAAGCGGAAACCAACCAGATCCTCGCTCGCTTAACCGGCAATCAACTCCATATCCAATTTATTACCCAAAAGGAAAGTAAAACCGGCTCTAAACGCAAAGGCTATAAGATGCTCGACACCCTCGATATTGTCATCGCCGACGCCGAGGGCACCCGACCCTACGAAACCTACTCTGGCGGCGAGGCCTTTCGCATTAATTTTTCCATCCGTCTGGCGCTGGCCCGCCTGCTGGCGCAACGGGCCGGAACCGCTTTGCAATTGCTGATTATCGACGAAGGCTTCGGCACCCAGGACAGCGACGGTTGCGAGCGCCTAGTGGCGGCTATTAACGCCATCGCCTCGGATTTCGCCTGTATTCTAACGGTGACCCACATGCCCCAGTTTAAGGAGGCGTTTCAACAACGGATTGAAGTGTATAAATCCAATCAGGGATCCCAGGTGAATTTGATCACCTGAGGAAAAATTTCTCCAGCGCCGCTAGGACTATTTCTTGAGGGAGCCGCGGCCTTGATATCGCCCAATGATATAACCCGTCAGCCCGGCGCCGATCGCCGCTTGAGAGGCAAAGAGAAAACTTTCAATTTCGGCGCTGGGGGGTTCAAAGAAAAAGCCAAACCACGGTTGGTAATCGGGTCGAATGGTTAAAATAGCTTCTTCCGCCTGACCATCGGCGCCGCTGTAGTCTCCCCGGATAAAAATCAGCGGCAGGGCGGCGAGGGCAATGACGGCGAAAACAATGAGCCAGTTACCTTGTTTAGATTGAGTGCGCATAGATGTTTTTAGGAGAGCATCGGACAGACGAATGTGGTTGATAAGTTGTCAATCATGGCCTCAGCTTTGGCCCTCAGAAGCTTTAACGTTTATAGCTATCTGATATCTGTCATCTGATATCTGTTCTAAGCTTTGGCCCTCAGAAGCTTTAACGTTTGTAGCTCCTCGGCGGCGTAGACCTGAAGCCAATTCCAAACCAACACCGTGAGCAAGCCTTCGCTAATGGCTAGGGGAATTTGGGTGAAAGCAAAAATGCCGGCGAATTTATAAAAAGCCGCTAGGACGCCGCCGTTGGCGGCGGGAAACGCCAGCGCCAATTGGAGAGCGGTGACAGCGTAGGTGAACAAATTGCCCAGCGCCGCCGCTAGAAAAACGCCCCATTTTTGCCGGCCGCTACGGTCAAAGAGCCGATAAACGCCATAGGCGACCCAGGTTCCTCCAATGGCCATCGAGAAGACATTGGCTCCCAGGGTGGTTAAACCCCCGTGGGCCAGCAGAACCGCCTGAAAGACCAGAACTAAACTGCCGAGGACGGTCATCACCGAGGGGCCAAAGAGAACGGCGCCCAGTCCCACGCCCGTGGGATGGGAGCTACTGCCGGTGACGGAGGGGAGTTTCAGAGCGGAGAGCGCAAAGCCAAAGGCGCCGGCTAGGGCCAGAAGGAGCTTCAGTTCGGGACGCTCTTGGGTAATTTGAGTCAGGGAGCGCAAGCCCCTCATGAAGAAGGGTAGAGAGACCAGCCACCAAAAGACCGCCCACCCCAAGGGCAAAAAGCCTTCCATAATGTGCATAGCTTGGGCTGGCTGGGCCGGGGCGAGGACGAGATAGACGCTTAAAACCCCAATGGCGGCCAGATGTAAGTATTTTTGGGGCATTGGACGGCGATTCCTCAAAGCCCTAGCGGCCCGGGGAACCGTTTGAGTAATTCCGAAAATCGCCAAGCCCGGGACGCGACCCGAGGATTGCCCTGGGAAAAAGACTGAGTTTGCATCCGTGCCTCGCAGATGTTGGGATGTTTGACGGTTTATCGGCGGGCGTTCTGACTGAGAGGCGTTGAGCCTCCTTTACAGCTGCGGGACAGCGCCGGATTCGCACCGGACTTTCCCCCTTACCTCTAGCGACTGCTCCCCGCTAGAACCGATAGTAGTTGGCAGTATATCACTTAACCCAGGACGCAGCGCTTTTGGGTTTGTCGCCGTTTCTACTTCAGCGCCGTTTTGAGTTCCTGACAAAAGGTTTTAATCGAGGCTAAACCCTCCGCCGGCGTTCCCTGGGCTAGACGATTGACAAAGGCACTGCCCACAATCACCGCGTCGGCGCCCCATTCTTTGACCTGTCGAGCTTGCTCCGGCGCCGAGATCCCAAAACCGACGCCAATGGGTTTATCCGTGTGTCGGCGAATTTCCCCTAATAAGGACTGTACTCTGTTTCCCACTTGGGTTCGCATACCCGTTACGCCAGTGACGCTGACCAGGTAAATAAACCCTTGGGCCCCCTGGGCGATGGCCCCGATCCGCTCTGGGGGGCTGGTGGGCGCGACCAGTAAAATTAAATCAATCCCCAACTCGGCGGCCGGCGCTAGGAGGTTATCCGCTTCCTCCAGGGGCAGATCCGGCACCACGAGGCCCTGAACCCCCGCCTCTTGGATTTGCCGTAAAAAGGGTTCAATACCCCGGGCAAAAATGGGGTTGAAATAGGTGAAGAGAATAATCGGCGCTTGAACTTGGGGACGGACGCTTTTGACTTGCTCAAGGACGGCTTCTAGGGTTACGCCCCGTTTCAGCGCCCGGGTGGCCGCCGCTTGAATCACCGGGCCGTCCGCTAGGGGATCGGCGTAGGGAACCCCTAGTTCAATGAGATCCGCCCCCGCCTGGTCTAAAATCTGGAGCGCCTGGGCCGTGGTGGCCAAATCGGGATCGCCGGCGGTGAGAAAGGGGATGAGGGCGCAGTCCCCCCGTTGCCGGAGGGTCTGGAAACAGTCGCGAATGGCGCTCATGGGTCAGATTGCTGAAACAGTAAACCTCAAGCATTGTGCCACAGCGCCTAGCTCCCGAGGCGAGTTACTTACGGGCGATGACCCAAATGGCGTGCACTAAGCCCAAAAAGTCAACTTTTATTGACTTTGGAAGTATTAATAAAGATCATAGTTATTTGTTCTAATATAGTGGTTACACTTGGAAAGTTTTTACCCATAAGGGTTCGGGGACTTAGGATTTTACAAATCGTTTATGACTGCCATATTACATTATTGTCCTCCACATTCTCCTCCACCTAAGTTATCCATACCTCCCATCCGGGAGCGTCAATTAGGGTGTCGAGAACAGAAAACATAGGAATTGCCTCCATCAATTAATCTTATCTACTATAGCGGTGTCTGCCCTGGTGAGAGACAATAAAATGCCTAAAATGCTTACTCAGTAAGGAGTTCAGGGTTCTCACTCGTCTGAATACCGCTATATACACTATTCAGGGTGATCCCCTAGAGAGCCAAATCAATTCTGGACTTCTTGAGGAAAAACCAAGGTAAAAATGGAGCCTTGGGGTTGATGATCAAACACCGTAATTTTGCCCCCGTGGGCTTCTGTGACAATTTTACAAAAAGCGAGACCCAAACCCGTTTGACTGACGCCCTTCATCAGGGTGCCGATTTCGTATTTTTCAAAAATCCGTTGGCGCAATTCCGCGGACACCCCGGGGCCGTTATCCGCCACGGCGATGGCGGCCGTGTCGTCTGTCCGGTCTTCTACCGTAATTTGAATTTGGCTACCGCTGGGGGCGAATTTAATGGCGTTGGAGAGCAGATTATCCAGCGCTCGGCGGAGCAACATGGGATCCGCGGAGATGGTTAAGGTGGCTTGCGCGGGAACCGTTAGAGCCAACTCCAGATTTTTGCGCCCCGCCACGTCTTGAATATTGGCGACGGCGCCGCGGCAGATCTCGATCAAATCGACGGACTGCCGGTTGAGGGCCAGTTTCCCGGCTTCTAATTTCCCGCGAATTAAAATGTCGTCGATTAATAAACGCAGGCGATGACTGTTGTCGAGAATCATCTTCAGATTTTTTTCCTTTTTCTCCGGGGGCATCTGGTCGTAAGTCATCAACATTTCCGTCAACAGTAAAATACTGCTCAGGGGATTGCGGAGGTCGTGGACGACCATATTCGTCATATCTTCCCGGAAGGCCAAGAGTTCCTGAAGTTCGTCGTAGGAGGCTTTTAATTGCAGTTGGGTTTTGACCCGAGCCATTAAAATCGGCGGGCTGATGGGTTTGGTAATGTAATCGACGGCGCCGAGGGAGAGTCCCTGTTGTTCGTCGGCGACTTCGGCCTTAGCGGTCAGAAAGATAACAGGAATTTTAGCGGTGTCGGGATTGCTTTTCAGCCGGCGACAGACCTCGTAGCCGTCCATACCGGGCATCATCACATCTAATAAAATCAGCGCCGGGGGAGTCTCCGAGCTAGCAATGGCGAGGGCTTTTTCGCCGTTGTTGGCCACTTTGACTCGGTAAAGATCCTTGAGCAGACCGCTAATGAAGGCTAAGTTATCGGAGGTGTCGTCAACCGCCAGAATCGTCGGACGCTCTGAGTTAAGGGGGGATTGGGTTTCCATAACGTTGCTGAAAGGGTTTAGGCGGATAAGGATTGACGGGCTTGGGCGAAGGCGACGAGCGCCGCTTCAAAATCAAAATCGTTGATGGCGTTGGCTACGGCCTCAAACTCCCGGGGAAAGGCGGAGCGGAGCAGATCGGCGTTTTCCCGCCAGAGATCCGCCGCCTCGGAATCATCCTCCGCCAGTAGTTGACTTAAGCGTTGGCAAACCGCCTCCAGTCGGGCCGGGTCAACGACGGGGGCGGGGCCGGTTTCCGGGGGGGGCAGTCGGGCTTCTAGGCTCTGGAGCAGAGGCTCTAGCGCCTGGGTCGTCTCCTTCAGAGGGAGAGCCAGGTCGGCGGCGCCTTCCCGGATCGCCGTTTCTAAGCGCCGGGCCGCCTCCTGAAGCGCCGTCGCGCCGATATTGCCCGCCACCCCTTTCAAGGTATGGGCTAACCGTTCCGCTCCGGCGCTATCGCCCGCGGCGAGGGCCGCGGTCATTTGGGCGGAAAAGCGCCCTTGCCCGGCGAGAAATTTCCGCAACAGGGACAGATAAAGGGCTTTTTTGCCCAAGACTCGTCTTAACCCCTCTTGAATGTCGAGGCCCGGAATCGCGGGAATGTCCGGCTCCGTCGGGGGAGACGGGAGCGGGGAAGCATGGGGATCAGAAGAGGGCGTTCTGGGGGGAATCCAACGCAGAAGGGTTTTCCAGAGTTCCTCCGGTTCAATCGGTTTGGCCAGATGGGCGTTCATCCCGGCGTCTAAACAGCGCTGACGATCCGCGGCCATGACGTTGGCGGTCATGGCCACAATGGGGAGGCTCTGGAACCGGGGCGATTGACGAAGGGCGAGGGTCGCGTCCACGCCGTCCAGGACGGGCATTTGCATATCCATTAACACGAGGTCGTACTCCTGGGTCTCGACTCGCTCTAGGGCGATTTGACCGTTTTCCGCCAGATCCACCACAAATCCGGCGTCTTCTAATAACTCCCTGGCCACTTCTTGGTTAATGTCATTGTCCTCCGCCAGTAAAATTCTAGCCCCTTGCCGGGTTCGCAATTGGTTAAAGAGGGCGCTGGCGGTTTGGGCGCTTTTGCGGATTTCAGCCTCCGCTTTATCCCCCAGGAGTTTGACTAAACTGTCAAATAAAAGGGACGCGTTAACGGGTTTAATCAGCACGTCCGCAATGGCTAAATCCTCGGCGCTCCGAAAGACTTCTTCCCGACCGTAGGCCGTAACCATGAGATGAAAGGGGCGATGGGCCAGGGGCAGTTCCTTAATGCGGCGGGCCACCTCCAGTCCGTCCATGGCGGGCATTTGCCAATCTAGAAAGACGATTTCATAGGACTCGCCCCGGCGGTCGGCTTCCGCCACCTGGGTAATGGCGGTTTTGCCGTCGCTGACCAAATCCACTTCTAACCCCATTTGCCGGAGCAGATCCCCCAACACCAAACGGGCGTTTTCATTATCGTCCACCACCAAAACCCGTTTCCCCGCCAGATCGGCGCTGAGAATTAAACGGCGGGGCGGGGCGGCGCTTTTTTGCAGGACGACGACGGCCCAAAAGACGCTCCCTTGACCGTATTCGCTCTCCACTCCCACGGTTCCCCCCATCATGGCGGCGATTTTTTTACAGATGGCTAAACCCAGCCCGGTGCCGCCAAATTTGCGGGTGGTGGAGGTGTCGGCCTGTTGAAAACTATTGAAGAGATTTTTCTGTTGCTCGGGGGTGACGCCGATGCCCGTATCTTTAACGGCGAGGTAGAGGGTCACCGCTTCGGAATGATCTTCCCGGCGCCGGACAATAATCGTGATTTCGCCGCTCTCGGTAAATTTAACGGCGTTGTTGGCGTAGTTAATTAAGATTTGTCCCAGCCGTAGGGGATCGCCGACAAAATTAGGGGGTAGGTCGGGATCAATATCAAACAGTAGCTCTAAGCCTTTTTGATGGGCTTTTTCGGCGATCAGGGCGGCGACGTTTTCCAGAACTTTATCCAGTTCAAATTCAATGGACTCAATGGTCAATTTACCGGCTTCAATTTTAGAAAAATCGAGAATGTCGTTAATCACCCCCAAAAGATGCTGGCTAGAGAGTTGAATTTTGCGCAGAT
>JAYKIZ010000237.1:0-4790 GCA_035285965.1 Cyanobacteriota bacterium
CGGCGCTGAGTAATGTTTTCATTTTGCTAACTGACCTAACCCATTTTTTAAACCTTATGTTAATTTATGAGTATGAGCTTGACAATGGTGGAAGAATTTAAGTTTAGCGAGGAGGTTTAAACAAAAATTTACTTGTCGATTAAACCCAAGAGATTAAAGCTCCTTTTTCTTGACTGACTGAAAAGTCTGAATAATCGGCAGAATAATCAACGCCACAACGCCGGCGGCGAAGCCGTTGTTATATAAATTTAAACCGCCGTGACCGGCGACGACATTGGGCGCCACGGAGGAATGAATAAAACCTGTTATCATCCCCCAAAAGACTCCATACTCTCCCGCAATGGGAGCTAAATTCGTGCCGAATAGGGCCGCTAGAATTAGCGCCGGTTCCTTAGCGTCGAGGGATTGGGTTAAGCTAGCGCCGTATATTCCCGCTAAAATGGGCAGAGTATTACCGGGATGTTTTCCCAGCGCCGAAAATCCGCAGACGGTTAAAACGCCGCCAATGGTGGGGCCGTTAAAATCGGCGCCGACCCAAAGAAGATAAAGAGTCATCATTAATCCGGTTAAGCCCATGTTGATCAACGTCGCCTCTAGACCCTCTAAGACGACAAAATCCGTGGGAAATTGGCCAGTATAGCGGAGCAATCGACGGAAGTTAACCCAAGCTTTAGGCTCCAAGATTAACCCCAAAACAATCATGGAGGCGAAGAAGAAGATCAAATAAGTCGTAAAGATAATCGGCTCTTGGGTCGTCCAGACCATTTGGGGAATCGGCGCGACGCCGTAGGCGTTGAGAAGAGAAACTATCACCACTCCCATGACCCCGGCGGTAAATCCCGTGTTGTATAAAATAAAACCTTGATGGGTTTTAAAGGTATGGTCGGCGATGGGAGGCAGTAAAAAACCAATGACGACGCCGAGAATCAGCGCCAGGGGGATTTTCAGCACCGGGGGAGAGGCGGAGCTAAATAAAATCTCCGTGACGACGGGGGCCAGCGCCGTTCCGTAAAAAGCTTTATGAACGTATTGGGAAAACGGCGCTTTTTGCTTTTTAGCGTAGAGAAAAACGCCGAGGATAATCGGCCAAATATTGAAAATATTTTTACCAAAAAAGCCCAGGCCGACAACGGTCAATAAACAAGCGATACTGTCGCCATTCAAGGGCGACCGGCAACGCCGAAAGAAAAAAAGAACCATAAAACCTAAGAGTCCGGCGTTGACAAAAGCCGCTCCTGGGTTCCCAAGACCCATATAATCGCTGATGAGGGTATCGGGGGAACAAATAATGCGCTCAAGCCCTCCCATAATCTCGATAGGGGAATTGAGTCCGCAACCCAAGCCGAGGAGGGAAAGGAGATAAAGGCTGAAAATACCGAACTTACAGCGTTCTGACGGAGCGGGTTCCCCTCGCAGAAATTGGAACAAAAATTTCATACTTTTATCGGGGATCGTCTCACTCCCCATCGGCGTCTCCTTTTTCTAACTCCGCTCCGCCAGTTCTAACCAACGCTCGGTGCCCTGTTCAATGCGTTCGGTTAATTCTCCCAGACGACGGGTTAAGGACTCTAAGGCGGTAAAGTCCGCGTTAGCCTTGGCGTAAAGTTGGACTTCAATCTCCTTTTTTTCCGCCTCCCATTGGGGAATATTTCTTTCTAACTCCTCGTATTCCCGCTTTTCTTTAAAGGAAAGTTTTCCTCCCGGGGTCTTGACTTTAGACGCAACCGCGGACGGTGGAGATTTGCTAACTTTCGGCGCTGTTTCCGGGACGCTATTCCGCTGAAGATAGTCCAGATAAACGGAGTAATTGCCCGGATACTGTTTAATTTTTCCTTCCCCTTCAAAGGCAAAAATGGTCTCCACGGTTCGATCCAGAAAATAGCGGTCGTGGGAAACCACAATCACGCAACCGTTAAAGTTTTCTAGATAGTCTTCTAAAACTCCTAGGGTTTGAATATCTAAATCGTTAGTCGGCTCGTCTAAGATCAAAACGTTCGGCGCCGCAATTAAAATTCGTAATAAAAAGAGACGTCGGCGCTCTCCCCCCGACAGTTTATGCAGGGGCGCGTATTGTTGGTTCGGAGAGAAAAGAAACCGCTCTAGCATCTGGGAGGCGGTGATCACTTCCCCGTCCGCGGTCTTCACCAATTCGGCGCTTTCCTTGAGGTATTCGATGACTCTTTGGTTGGGATTGTCATAGAGATCTTCAGACTGTTGATCAAAGTAGCCAAACTGAATGGTGGCGCCAATTTCAACCGTTCCGGCGTCCGCCGTCTCCCGGCCGGTGATCAGATTCATCAGGGTGGACTTGCCGGCGCCGTTTTTGCCCACAATGCCCACCCGGTCTCTAGGGGTAAAAATATAGGAAAAATCCTCAATTAAGCGACGGCCCCCTAGGGCTTTACTCACGCCCTGAAGCTCAATCACTTTTTTGCCAATGCGACGGCTGGCGGTGGCAATTTCCACTTTCCCCTGAGCTTCCTTAAAGGTCTGCTCCCGCATGTCTTCAATCCGGTCAATACGAGCTTTCTGCTTCGTGCTCCGAGCTTTAGGCCCCCGGCGGAGCCAGGCCAACTCCCGCCGCAGAACCCCGCTGTGTTTGCGCTGGCTACTGGATTGGGATTCCTCCGCCAGCGCCTTTTGCTCCAGATAGTGGGCGTAGTTGCCGCTGTAAGCGTAGAGGTCGCCCCGGTCGATTTCCAAAATCCGGTTAGTGACTTGATCCAAAAAGTAGCGGTCGTGGGTAATTAACAGTAACGCGCCCCGAAAACGTTGCAAATAGCTCTGGAGCCATTCCACCGTCCCCGCGTCTAAATGGTTGGTGGGTTCGTCCATCAACAGCGCGTCCGGCTCCGCCAACAGCGCCGCCGCGATGGCGATCCGCTTGCGGTAACCCCCGGAAAGCTCCCCCACTTTTTGCTCCAGGCGCTCGATACCCAACTGGTGGAGGATAATTTTGGCCTGGGCTTCCAGTTCCCATGCGCCGCTTTGGGTCATTTTTTCAGACAATTGGGAGAGGCGCTGACTGAGGCGCTCCGGGTTGTCCCCCTCCCGAGCTAGGGACTCCGTCAGACTTTCATACTCTTTCACTAGGGCAAACTTCTCGCCGCTATCGGCAAAGACCTGCTCCAAAACCGTCCGCTCCGGCGTCATGTCCGGTTCTTGCGGCAGATAGATCACCCGACTACCGCTATTGACCGAGAGTTCCCCCTTATCGATAGGTTCGAGACCCGCCAACATCTTCAACAAAGTGGATTTACCGGAGCCGTTAGCGCCGATTAGCCCCACCCGTTCGCCGGGTTCGAGGGTGAAACTGGCTTCCCGCAGGATTTCTTTAATCCCAAAATCTTTGCTGAGGGCGCGGGCGGTAATGAGAGCCATAGTTTTGCGGTGTCTGTTGCGAGGGGCGGTTCAGTCAAATTTCGGTTAATTCTAGGGCGGCGCTCCCAGTTTCTCCAACGGTTGAGGCGCTTTGTCGCCTTTACCTAGGTTAAGGCGCCCTAACCTTCCTACGCCAATTTTGTGAAGTTTTGTTATGGTAGCAATGGCAGGACTTCAAAAAAGTTTGTTTTTGGAGGCGACAAGCGACTCTTTCTTCCCCCCGTTCCGTCTGTGTTTTATAACGCTGTCTTACCTCTCGGGCTAGCCTTCTCCCCGCTCTGACGCTATGGTTGCCACCCTTCTTTCCGAGCCGTCTCCGCTCCAGACCGACGCCCTCAAAGCGGTTTGGCGCTCTCTGACTCCCTTGAGCTGTCCCTATCACTACAATTTTCACCTCCATACCCACTGCTCCGACGGTCAAATGACGCCGGAAAACTTGATTCAGCAGGCGGTGGATTTAGGCTTACGGGGTTTAGCTATTACGGATCATCACAGTCTTGAGGGTTATCGCCGGGGTCTGGCCCACTTGACCCGGCTGGCCCAAGAGACCCCTCAGACTCGCCTCCCCCAGTTTTGGACCGGCGTGGAAATCACCGGCGATCTCTTCGGCACAGAAGTCCATATTCTCGGCTACGGCTTTGACGTCGACGCCCCTCAGTTGCGACCCTATCTAACGGGCAAGTCCCCCGAGGGGGAATTAGGCGCGGCGGCGCAAGTGATCGGCGCTCTCCACGACGCCGGAGGACTGGCGGTGCTGGCACATCCGGCCCGTTACCGTCAACCCGCTAGTCGTCTGATTCCTCAGGCCGCCCAGTTGGGCTTCGACGGTGTGGAAGCTTATTACGCTTACGGCAATCCCAAACCCTGGGTGAGCAGCGCCGCCCAGATGGAAGAAGTCCTTTACTTGAGTCAGATCTACAATTTAGAGCGCACCTGTGGCACGGATAGCCACGGCGCTAGTATTTTATTCCGAGTTTAGAGGGAGGTCCCGGCCAATCTGGAGCCAGACCGGAGCGGCGAGAACGACGCTTCTCCAGTCTCCTAAGTCTTCCAGCGCCGAGTTACTTTAACTCAATCTTAAAGTCCGGGGAAATTTGATCCGCCGCCGCCGCCACCAGTTGACGAACATTATCCGGCAGTCGGATATAACCCAGAGCTTCCGCCTGGTCTTGCCCTTGGTTTAAGCCAAATTGAATCATCGCCTCTAGGGCGGTGGCTTTATTCGGCTGGTCGTATTTTTCGTAGAGGAGCATCCAAGTATAGGTGACGATGGGATAGGATTGTTCTCCCGGCGGGTCGGTAATAAAGGCCCGCAGGTTGGGGGGCAATTCCACCTGAGAAAGGGTATAGGTGCCCGCTTCGTTGGTCGGCGCCACAAACTGACCCGCTTTATTTTCCAGCGCCGCCAT
>JAYKIZ010000238.1:0-8083 GCA_035285965.1 Cyanobacteriota bacterium
AAAAGCGAATTTTTGGCCAATATGAGCCACGAACTGCGCACGCCGCTGAACGGCATTCTCGGTTACGCCCAGATCCTCGGCCGCTCCTCCCTCGGCGCCCAGGCGGATCACGGGGTGGAGATTATCTATCAATGCGGCGCCCACCTCTTGACCTTAATCGACGATGTTTTAGATTTATCCAAAATTGAAGCCCGGCGGCTGGACTTGACCCCCCAACCGGTTCACCTACCGGGGCTGATCCAGGGGGTAGCGGAAATCTGTCGGGTGCGGGCCGATAAAAAGGGACTGCAATTTGAGTATGAACCCGATCCCCAGTTGCCCGCGGCGGTCTGGGCCGATGAAAAGCGCCTGCGGCAGGTCTTGATTAATCTGCTAGGCAACGCTATTAAATTCACCGACCAAGGGCGAGTGGGCTTAGACGTTCGTGTGGAGCCGGACGGGCGCCTGACGTTTTCCGTGACGGACACCGGCGTTGGCGTCGCCCCGGAGGAGCAAAAAAAACTCTTTCGGGCCTTTGAGCAAGCGGGAGACGCTAAGCAACGGGCCCAGGGAACAGGCTTGGGGCTAGCCATTAGCCAGCGTCTAGTGGGGTTGATGGGGGGAGCCATCCAAGTCGAAAGTCAATTGGGACAAGGCAGTCGCTTTTGGTTTAGCGTCGAACTGCCCCCGGCGCCGAATTGGGGCGAGGAAGTCCGGCGCCATCAAGGGCGGAAAATTATCGGCTACGAAGGAGAGCGGCGCTCTCTGCTGATCGTGGACGACCGCTGGGAAAATCGGGCCGTGCTCAAGGACTTGCTGGAACTGCTGGGTTTTACCGTGGCGGAGGCGGAGAACGGTCAGGCGGCGCTGGCGGTTTTAGCGGAACAAACCTTTGATTTGGTCATTACCGATATTGTCATGCCGGTTCTGGACGGCTTTGAGTTTTTGCGAATTCTCAGAGCCGATCCCGCTTTGAAAGGCTATAAAGTGATTGTTTCTTCCGCCTCCGTTTCCAATATGGATCGTCAAAAAAGTCTAGACGCCGGGGGAGACGACTTTTTGTCCAAGCCTGTGGAGGTGGAAACCCTCTTGAGTCTGCTCGTTGAGCATTTGGGGCTAAACTGGCGCTATGGGGACGATCAGCTCGCCCCTAACCCCGCCGCTGTCCAGGGGCAAATCCCCCCCGACGGAGAAATCGAGCGCCTGCTAGAGTTAACCCGGGACGGTCGCCTGCCGGCCTTTGCCGAAATCGCCTCGGCCCTCGCTGAGCAAGACCCCCAGTACGCGCCGTTCCTCCAACGGGCGTTGACCCTGGCCAAACACTTCCAACTCGACGATCTAGAAACCTTGTTAACCGAAGCCCTCAAAAACTCCGTCCCTAATGACTGACTCCGCTCCCCTGATTCTGATCGTTGACGATACCCCCGCCAATGTCGACGTTTTGTCTTCGACGCTCCACGGCGCCGGCTATCAGGTGGCCATCGCCCTGTCTGGGGAGCGGGCCTTGAAACTGATCCAAAGAACCCAGCCTAGTCTGATTTTACTCGATGTGATGATGCCGGAGATGGACGGCTTCGAGGTTTGCCGGCGCCTGAAACAAGACCCCCAAACCGAAGGGATTCCTATCATTTTCATCACGGCGCTGACGGATCTAGACAGCAAGATGCAGTGCTTTGGCCTCGGCGGCGTGGATTATATTCCCAAGCCCTTCCAAGCCCAGGAAGTGCTGGCTCGGGTTAAAACCCACCTGCGTCTGCGGAGCCTGACCCTTTCCCTAGAGGAAGAAGTGGCTCGGCAGGTGAAGTCCCTTGAAGAAGCCAAAACCGCGGCGGAGGCCGCCAATTTAGCCAAAAGTCAATTTTTGGCCAACATGAGCCACGAGTTTCGCACCCCTCTCAATGGCATTTTGGGAGAAGCCCAACTCCTGACGGAAGAAATTTACGGATCCTTAACGGAGCGGCAGGAGGAGGCCCTGCGGATCATCGAAGAGAGCGGCGATCATCTTTTGGATCTTATTAATGATGTGCTAGACATGGCCAACATCGACCTCGGCGCCCTGGAATTGCGGATTGAGGCGCTTGACCCGGCGGCGCTCTGTCGAGACAGTCTGGCCCAGACAGCTCCCCTCGCTCAGTCTAAAAAGTTAACCCTCCAGTTGGATTTAGCTGCCGATTTACCCCCCATCCGGGGAGACGAGCGCCGCTTGCAACAGGTCTTGAGCAATCTTTTGAACAACGCCGTTAAATTTACGCCCGCCGGCGGTCGGATCACCCTCGGCGCTCGGTTAGACGGTGACGGAGTCGCCCTGACGGTTACTGATACGGGCATTGGCGTCGCTCCCGAAAATTTCCCCAAACTTTTCCAACCCTTCGTCCAGTTGGATAGCGGCCTCAATCGGCGCTTTAGCGGCGCCGGTCTTGGCTTGGCGCTGGTGAAGCGGATTGTAGAGCTTCATGGCGGCCGGGTTTCCCTAGACAGTCAACTCGGCGCCGGCAGTCGTTTTACCGTTTGGTTGCCGGTCTCAAACTAAGGCGAATTAATCAACCCATGACTTTTCCCGAACCCGGCGCCGAGAATCAATACCTTGCGGCCCACATTCAATTACTGAAAGCCAACTACGAGCGCCGACTGGGGCGCCCCTTTGGTTTTCCCGAGATGACCGACCCGGCGGAATTAGCCCAAGCGATTTACGAGGCGCCCTATCTTGTCCTCTCCCACAACGCCGACGCCGACGCCGTTTTCACCTACGGCAATTTAGCGGCCCAGAAACTTTTTGGTTACGCCTGGGCGGAACTGACCCAACTCCCGTCCCGATTGTCGGCGGAAGCGCCGAACCAAGAAGAGCGAGCAAAGTTCCTCGCCGCGGTTAACCGCCAAGGATTCGCCGCTGGCTATAGCGGCGTTCGAATTAACCGCGAGGGGCGCCGCTTTCTAATCCAAGACGTGACAGTCTGGAATTTAGAGGATTCCGCCGGGATTTACCAAGGTCAGGCGGCGCTGTACCATCGCTGGCAATGGCTCTAGACGGCGCCGAAGCTTCGAGGTCGGGGAAAAAAGGCTAAGATAGCCAAGGTTTGAACCGATTACTTTCTAATACTTTCTAAACGTCGCCGAATCCTGTGGAGATTACCTTTTTAGGCACCAGCTCAGGCGTGCCGACCCGTAGCCGCAATGTGTCCAGTATCGCCCTCCGATTACCCCAGCGGGCCGAGGTCTGGCTCTTTGACTGCGGGGAGGGCACCCAGCATCAACTCCTGCGGAGCGAGGTGAAAATCTCCCAAATTAGCCGTATTTTTATCACCCATCTCCACGGGGATCATATTTTTGGCTTGATGGGATTATTAGCCAGTTGCGGCCTCGCCGGCGCCGGTCAAGCGTTGACCCTCTACGGGCCGCCAGGGTTAGAAGACTACCTTCAGGCCTGCGCTAAACTTTCCGCGACCCATCTAATGAACCGCATTCAAGTCGAGACCATTCGCGGGGACGGTCTGCTCTATGAAGACGAAGATTTTCAAGTGAGTTGCGGCTTGCTCAAACACCGTATTCCCGCCTACGGTTACCGGGTTCAAGAAAAAGACCGGCCCGGTCGTCTGCGGGTGGAACAGGCCCAAGCTTTGGGCGTGCCCTCCGGACCTCTCTACGGGCAGTTAAAACAAGGTAAAACCATTACCCTCCCCAACGGGAAACGGATTCGCGGCGCCGATGTCTGCGACCCCCCAGAAACGGGACGAGCGTTTGTCTATTGCACAGATACGGTTTTCTGCGACGGCGCCGTTCGTTTGGCCCAAAACGCCGACGTCTTAGTCCACGAAGCCACTTTTGCCCACCAGGACGCCGAACTCGCCTTTGACCGCCTCCATTCCACCTCCACTATGGCGGCCCAGGTGGCTTACTTAGCGGGGGTCAAGCAGTTGATCATGACCCACTTCAGCCCCCGCTACGCGCCGGGGAACGCTATTCAATTGGAGGACTTGCTCCGGGAAGCCCAGGCGATCTTTCCAAATACGCTGATGGCGAAGGATTTCTTCACCTATGCCATTCCCCGAGCGCGAGAATTAACCCCGGCCGGAGTTTAAAGCCCCTAGCGGGCTTGGTAGTCTTCCAACAGGGTTAGCAGGCGCCCCTGAACTTCCGTTGGGATCAGTTCCCCTAGAGTGAGTTGTCGTTGCCCACCGCCTAAACTGACAGAGATGTCCCCCAAGACTTGACGAATCCCGGCGGAGGTTAGATTCTCGTCCTGGAGTAGGGGATAAAGACGCTCCGCTAGGGGCAGATGAAGATGAGCTTCAGCCAAGTAAAGACGCCATTTGGCCACGTCGATGTAAATGTTTTCGCCAATCTCGGCGGCGAGGGCTTCGATTTCCAGGGTAGAGGGGGCGGTGGTCATGAGCTTTTGCGGGAGTAGTCGGCCAAAGCGCCGATGTAGAGGAGATGAAGCGTCAGGAGACCGAACCAGACCAGATTGAAGGGGATTAACCAGGACCACTCGGCTCGGTAGAGATTATGGAAAAACCAGAGGCCAGAGGTGAGGGTTAAAAAAATCGCCACGTGGAGGGCAAAGTTCATGCGGTCGTCCAGACGACGGAATTCGGGGTCATTGCGGTCGGGTTTGCGGGGCCAACGGGGAGGCATGGGAAAGGTCGGGAGAGAAGGGCGTTTTTTTAGACTATAGCAGATGGGGAGGAGTGGGGGGACAAGGAGGAATGGGAGGAGGGGGAGGAAAGGCTGGATACTGGTTAGGGTGATCGCCGCCATCCGCCATTTAGGGAGATTAGTTACAGATTAATTCACTCATACTTTTAGCTTGGGTAAATCTAACCGTCTATTTGTGGACGTGTGAGAACACTGAAAACCTTTATAGCGGTATTCTCTCGACTGAGGGACAATCTGATATCTCAAACTCTTGATTCGAGCGCTGAGCGTAGTCGAAGCTCGTCTCTCGCCAACCTGCAAGCCGCTATATAACGGTATTCTCTCGACTGAGGGACAGATCGAGGGCTGAGCGTAGCCGTGCCACACTGAGCCTGTCGAAGTGAAGCCCGACACTTCAACCGATACGGCGTATCTCAGCCAACTGAATGAAGTTATAACAAAGCATCTGTCAGAGATCCTTGACTTTTTTGGCGATTTCCGTTCTACATCGGTTGCATGTTTGGCGGCTGTACGGTAGGTTTCTATGGTAATATTTATGACATTGTTGCCTGCGGATTAAGGATTGATGTAGATTAACCCTGTTGACTCCTCAATCCCGACAGTTAGAGGCCTTGTCGTCAATATTTTCTCGGTGACTGTTTCCACAAAAGCAGTCAGGTTGTTTCTGACAAGCGAATTTAAGTTCTTGATCCCCAAGATTTTGAGCAACTTTTCAGAAATCACCTCAACCTTATAGCGGCATTCTCTCGGCTGGGGGACAATCTTATAGCTGAACCGTTTGAATAGAGGGCTGAGCGTAGTCGAAGCCCGTATCTCACTCGCATGAATACCCCTATAGTTCTTTATTTTTTGTCCAATATCGAACATGCTTACCCCCCCCCGATTGATTTTGATCCTTGCGCTTCTTGCTGGTAGCGCAATCCTATCCCCTCTGTCTGCCCAGGCGTTTACGCCCCTAACCCTGACCCGAATTTTTGACAATCCGACTCCTGAAGATAATGATTTGTTTGGCTCTTCTGTCTCACTAAGTGGTACAAATGCCTTGATTGGTGCAGCGTTGGATAACACCGGGGCTACTAGTGCGGGGTCTGCATACCTGTTTGACACAGTGACCGGTAACCTACTGCAAACTTTCAATAACCCCACCCCTGAAGACAATGATTTTTTTGGCTTTTCTGTATCGTTAAGTGGCACTAATGCCTTGATTGGGGCATTCGGTGAGTCTACCCGTACGGGGTCTGCATACCTGTTTGACACAGTGACCGGTAACCTATTGCGAACTTTCAATAACCCCACTCCTGAAGACAATGATTGGTTTGGCAGTTCTGTATTGTTAAGTGGCTCCAATGCATTAATTGGGGCGCTTTTCGATAATACTGGAGCTACTAATGCAGGGTCTGCATACCTGTTTGATACAGTAACCGGTAATCTCCTGCAGACTTTCAATAATCCGGCTCCTCAAGACAATGATACTTTCGGATTTGGGCTATCTCTTGTCAGTACTAATGCACTGATTGGATCGTGTAGTACTACTGGTTGTCAGGGGGCGCCTCCGCCAACTGGGGGAGCCTATCTTTTTGATACTGCTACAGGGGATCTTCTACAAACTTTTGATAATCCTAATCCTCAAGAGGCCGGAGGATTTGGCGAATCCGTTTCTCTAAGCGGCACCAATGCCTTAATTGGAGCTTTTAATACAGATGCAGGAGTGACGGATGCTGGCGCGGCCTATCTGTTTGATACCGTTACCGGTAATCTCCTCCGTACCTTTAGCAACCCCGATCCCAAAAATGATGATCGATTTGGCGGTGAAGTCAATTTAAACGGTAACATCGCCTTTATTCGTGGCTCTGCCCCCCGTGGCATTGGCTACTTATACGACATTGAAACCGGCGATCTACTACAAACCATCAACACTCCCACCCCTGGAGAAAATCAACAGTTTGCCATTTCCTCTTCCTGGGACGGAGATAATCTTTTACTTGGGGACTCAGGTATTGGCAAGGCACTTCTCTATGGAATTGCCCCTGGTGGTAGCCCTGATGACCCCATTCTGCCTGACATCATTGACGATACGTTTGTCTTTAACTTTGCCGCTGACCCCAACCAAACCTACTATATTGACCCCGATGTGGCGATTGGTTACGACTATACCGTTACTGGCGGGCCATTATTTGCGTCAGTAGAATTGCCAACCCTAGCCGCAGGCGATAACATTTACAATCTTTTTGCCGATACCAGTGGCGGCAACTGTAGCAGTTTTGGCGATACCGGCATCACCATTGCCGCTGGCGATGTTTTCAACTTTGCATCACCGACCAATTGCTTTGGCATCCGTGGCATTGAAATCGAAGCGGGGTTAGATCCCACCGATGTGACCGCTTTTGTCACCGGAGTCACGTTTGATGTACTGGGAACCGTAACAGTCACCCAAACCCCTATTGTTCAACCCGTCCCCGAACCCTTAACCCTGCTGGGCGCATCCGCCGCCGTTGCCTTTGGCGCCGCCTTCAAGCGTCGCCGCCAGGCTTAAGCGCCGCCTAACGAACCCAACAACAAAGTCGCCTCTGGTTCTCCCAAGAATCGGGGCGATTTTTTGCCATGAGACGAACGAGCGGATCAGTTGGCAACCCAAGCAGGATTGTTTCTGTACAGTCCACATCTAGGTTGTAAATCACCTTCTGCCAAAAGGCTCTGCCTGTAAAAGTTTCGGCATTTAGGATTTTACAAATCATTTGTGATTGCTATAATTTAGCCATAAGGAAATCGGGGAAGAGCGAAAAGAGTTGCTATCCCTACTTCCTAAGAGAACCTTGGCGTTTACCAACCATTGCCTCAGCTTAGGCTCTCAAGGCGTTGTTTCTGAGCGGAAAGAAATTCAATAATTCGGCGCTCTAAACAATCCGGCGCTTGAGCGCCGTCGAGGATTAATTTAGGGTAAGGATAACGTTCAAGAAGTCTCTGGTAATTACGCCGCACTTCCCGTAGGGTGTCGGCTTTTTCGTAGTATTCCAAGCGCCGGGCGGCTAAGCGTTCTAACGCCGTCTCCACCGTCAAGTCAAGGTAAATTAAAATATCGGGGGGGGGAAATTCCTGATTCAACCTTTCGATAAACGCCCAATCCTCGGGGTCGTGGGCGTTGTAGGCCAAAGAAGAGCAGTAATAGCGAGGGACGATAACATGGCGGCGCCGTTCCCGAAGAGAGTAAAAAACGCCGTCGGTTTGATTAAATAAATGGTAATGGCGATCCGCGGCGAAGAGATAGCCCATTTGTCGTTCTAGCTGTTCAGGAGAGCTAAAGGCGGGAGTCTCCTCCCCCCCTAGAAAGCGCCGCAAAAGTTGACCAACGGGGCCGGCGGTGGGTTCGGGACTGAGAACGGCGTCTTGGTTTTGACCCTGGAAATAGCGCAAGAGCCGTTCGGCTTGGGTGGTTTTACCGGAGCCGTCAATG
>JAYKIZ010000239.1:0-3390 GCA_035285965.1 Cyanobacteriota bacterium
GGAAGCGGGCTATCAGCCGGAGTTGGCTTATTTTGAATGTCTCCACGAAGTCAAACTGATTGTGGATCTGATCGTGGAAGGCGGCTTAGCCAAAATGCGGGACAGCATTTCCAACACCGCCGAATACGGCGACCTGACTCGGGGGCCCCGTATTATCACCGAAGAAACCCGGGCGGAAATGCGTCAAATCCTGGCGGAAATCCAAACCGGCGCCTTCGCTCGGGAATTTGTGCTGGAAAATCAGGCGGGCAAACCGGGCTTCACCGCCATGCGGCGCCGGGAATCGGAGACCCTGATTGAAGAGGTGGGTAAGGATCTGCGGGCCATGTTTAGTTGGTTGCAGAAGTAACGCCTGGATTTGGGGGTAGGATTGGTCGGGCGCCAGGAAGCAATCTTGGCGTCCAAAATACCTGTTTGCGCCCTGAGCGTAGCCGAAGGGCGCCGATGGAAAAATTTAAACAAATCTTCCACTTTGGCTGGAAACCTAAACCGGGTCAAGCTTAGCCCCTACCGAGAACACGGAAAAGACCAAAAATGGTAACAAATCATACAGTTGTCCCGTCACCGCTGACCCTGAATTCATGATATATCTGGGCATAGGAGCCAGCAGTAGAAGGTTTTTATGCTATCCCTTGACGTTCCCCAGTATGCGTCCGCCCAAAAATTAAGTCAAACTTACCGGATTCTGGTGGTAGAGGATGAAGAAGTGATCCGCCAAATGCTGGTGCTCGCGCTTCAGGAGGAAGGCTACGACGTCCTCTGGGCGGAGGATGGCCGTAGCGCCTTAGCCTTGATCCAAGATCTGGAAGCCGCCTCCAATCAACCCCCTATCGACCTAATGTTGCTGGACCTGATGCTTCCCCAGGTCAACGGTCTGGACATCTGCCGTACCCTCCGTTACCAGGGCAACACCCTGCCGATTCTGATCGTCAGCGCTAAGGCCAGCGAAACGGATCGGGTGTTAGGGCTAGAAGTCGGCGCCGACGATTATCTGAGTAAACCCTTTAGTATGCGAGAATTGGTTGCCCGTTGTCGGGCCCTGATTCGGCGCCAAAGTTTCGGCGCGGGTTCGACCAACACCTTCCGCAAGTTTCGGGATTTAGTGCTCTATCCCAAGGAATGCCGGGTCCTTCTCCGGGGGGAAGAGGTGAGTTTAGCGCCGAAGGAATACCGCCTACTGGAATTATTTATGGCCCATCCCCGCCGGGTGTGGTCACGGGAGCAACTGATCGAGCAAGTCTGGGGCATGGATTTTTTAGGCGACACCAAAACCGTTGACGTTCATATCCGCTGGTTGCGGGAAAAATTAGAGCTGGATCCCAGTCAGCCTGAGTATATTATTACGGTCAGAGGTTTTGGCTATCGGTTTGGCTAGGCGGTTAATTTTCTCTTAACCTCGTCTATTCTAAATAGGTGTTAGCGCGTCGACCGTGGGGGGGAAGCGATGGATGTTTTGGCCCTAGTGTTGGGCGGACTCCTAGGTTTCGCCCTGGGATTGGGGGAACGCTGGCGCCTCAAGCGCCGGTTAATTCCTTTTTTAACGTCCCTAGGGGATACGCCCCAGGTAGCCGGCTCCCTCTCCCTCATTTCCTTGGTGCGTCGAGAGCTGGCTTATCTTAAAGACCGGGAGGCCCGTCTGCTGGAGGAGCGAGACCAATCCCGTTTGATCTTAGAGCAGGCCCCCTGGGGATACTTACAAGTTGATGAAGAGAACCATTTACTTTGGTGTAACCGTCAAGCTCAAAAATGGCTCCAGATTGACCGCTGGGAATCGAGGCAGTACCGCTTACTACTGGAATGGGTGAGATCCTCGGAGTTAGACCAATTAGTAGAGCGGACTCGACAGACCCAGTCGCCCCATATTCAAGAATGGCTTTTTTTTCCGCCCATTAACCCGGACGCGCCTAATCCGGGGAATCTCTCCTCTTGGTTACTGAAAGGCTATAGCCATCCTCTGCCCCGGGGGCAAGTGGCCATTTTTATCGAAAATCTCCAGCCCCTAGCGGAACTGCGCCGTACTCGCGACCAAGTCTTCGCCGATCTCACTCATGAATTGCGCACGCCCCTGACGGCCATTTCCCTAGTCGCCGAGGCTCTCTTTCCCCGACTTCAATCTCCAGAACAGGTCTGGGTGGGACAGATGTTGACGGAAACCGAGCGCCTGCGCACCCTAGTGGACGAATGGCTCAGCCTTTCCCAGATTACAGAGAATCCGGGTCAGTGCCTCGACTTAGAAGATTTAGATCTACGGGACGTTTTACTCTCCAGTTGGCAGCGCCTGTTACCCTTGGCTCAGGAAAAACAGATCCAATTTAATTACCAAGGCGCCGAGCAGTTATGGCTCCGGGGCGACCGGGATCGGCTCATTCAAGTGTTTATCAATTTATTCGACAATTGTCTGAAACATAGCCCAGAGACGGGGGTGATTACGGTTCAAGCCGAGTTAGGCGCTTCCCAAGCGCAAGTGCGGGTATTGGATCAAGGCGCCGGTTTTAATCCCCAGGATCTGCCCTTTATTTTTAACCGACTCTACCGGGGCGATCCCTCCCGCCATCGGGGCCAGTCTCCCCGCTCCGGTAGCGGTTTGGGGTTGGCTATCGCTAAAGAGATTATTGAAGCTCATCAGGGCGCCCTCGGCGCGACGAACGATCCCCAAACCGGGGGAGCTTGTTTTACCGTGACCTTGCCGATCTCCTAAGGATCTCCCAAGTATTTTCGCAGGTAGGGAGAAAATACTTCGTAAATTAAGGTCAGGGGTTTACCGGCGTGCCAGAACAAATAATGGCGCCCCCAGAAAGGCCCGGTTTCTTGAAAAGCAGTTTCTAAAGCGGGTTGATTTCCATAGTACAATCCCTGCACATCCCGATAGAGTTCGCTGTGGAGACGGGACAAACTCTCCCAAATAGGCAAACTGCGATTTTCTAAATACTCGTCCACATGGCTGGCGTCCCACCAGGAGACGGCGTAGGCTAACCGCTGGCCCGAAGCGGTTCTTAACCAGACCTGACGCCGGAGCCAGGGACGGGGCACAGCTTCGATTTGGGCCGGCGCCGCCGGATCGGCTTTTTCCACTAAGGACATGTCTAACACGTCCACCTCGGTTTTTTCCCCCGTCAGTAGTTGCAAGTGGCGGGTGGGAGAGCCGTCTCCGAGGATTAGCATCTGCCAAGCCGGAGCGAGTTGCCGGTGGGGCAAGCCAGTTTTCACCGTCTGTTGGTCTCCTTGCCACAGCAATTCTAGGCTATGCCAGGAAGAAGCCAGCGCCGTTGGGGAAGAGTGTATCAAAGTGAAGTTACAAAAATTTACGTCTTTTTTAAGATAGCAAACCCAAGACGGTTAGCGATCCGGCAGGAGGCCGCAGACCTGCAACCGTTGCGCCAGCGCCGGAAA
>JAYKIZ010000240.1:0-5369 GCA_035285965.1 Cyanobacteriota bacterium
AATTGAGCCAATCCAGACTGGGATGGGCGTTATTTTGGGTGACAATTTCCACGATGTCGCCGTTTTGCAATTCCGTGTCCACCCCCGACCATTGCCCGTTAATGCGGGCGCCCTTCATGTGATGCCCTACTTCGGAATGGATGCGGTAGGCGAAATCCACCGGCGTGGCGCCCTGGGCCAGACCAATCAGGTCTCCCTGGGGGGTAAAGACATAGACGTCGTCCTCAAAGAGATTTTCCCGCAGTTGCTCCACATATTCCTGGTCGTCCTTGAGGTCGTTCTGCCAATCCAATAGTTGCCGCAACCAGGTAAACTTCTCGTCGCTGGTGGTCAGCGCCGTATTTTCCGAGCCGCCGGTCTCCTTATATTTCCAGTGGGCGGCAATCCCATACTCGGCGATTTGGTGCATTTCCTCCGTGCGAATCTGCACCTCCAAGGGGCGCCCGTTTAAGCCCACGACGGTGGTGTGGAGGGATTGATAGCGGTTGGCTTTCGGCAGACCGATGTAGTCCTTAAAACGGTTGGGAATAGGTTTAAAGGCGTCGTGGATAATGGCTAAGACTCGGTAACACTCTTCCTTTTCCCGGACAATAATCCGTAGCGCCGCGATATCGTAAATCTCCGCAAATTCCTTCTGTTGAGCCGTCATCTTGTGGTAGATGCCGTAGAGATGTTTGGGGCGCCCCTGAAGCTCATGGTTCTCAATCCCGGCCTCCGTGAGGCGCTGGCCCAGCAGTTTTTTGACGTGCTCCAGACGGGACTCCCGCGCGCCTCGCTTTTCCGCCACCAGCGCCTGAATGCGCCGATAATCCTCCGGCTCTAAATATTTAAAGGCTAAATCTTCCAACTCCCACTTAAAGCGCCACATTCCCAACCGGTTCGCCAAGGGCGCAAAAATTTCCCGAGTCTCCTGGGCGATGCGTTTTTGTTTCTCCGGCGCCAGCGCCTCAAGGGTGCGCATATTGTGGAGACGGTCGGCTAATTTGACCACAATCACCCGGATGTCCTTGGCCATGGCCAGAAACATACGCCGGAAGTTTTCCGCCTGGTGCTCCGTCTTGCTTTCAAAATTAAACTTAGAGAGTTTGGTCACCCCTTCCACCAACCGGGCCACGTCGGCGCCGAAGAGAGCTTCAATTTCCTCAATCGTTACTTCCGTATCTTCTACGACATCATGGAGAAACCCTGCGGCAATCATGGTTTCATCCCCCCCTAGATCCCGCAACAACCCCGCCACCGCCACCGGGTGCATAATATACGGCTCCCCCGAACGCCGGGTCTGACCCCGATGCAGTTCGTGGGCAAAGCGAAACGCCCGACAGATCAGGCAATCGGAGGGTTTGTTGGCCCGCAAACAACTCCTCAGCCAAGAAGGAAGCTTAATATCAAAATCCGGCGCGGGAATGTCGGAGGGGAGGACGACGTTAACAGGTTGAGGACAAGGGGCGACGACGTTCATAGGATAGACAGGGGGGACAAAAGGAGAACGTAATGACTAATTGTGGTCTGCGTTAGCCTTAAACTTGAGAAGGACAGACCCAGAGAATCCCGGGTCTTGGTTGTCCCCAATCGGACTATCCCTTTATTGTTTAGCAGAGACTCAAAGAAAGGGGGGCAAAGTTAACGTTTTCTTAAGATTTTTGAGCCGTTATCGGCGGAGTCAGGGGCTGGAGCGCCGTTGGGGGGTCAGGGAAAAAAGATTAAGCTATTGTAACATCTAAGGTTAAGAAAATGTTATCTACAACACGGTTTTCAGAGTCGGAAGCTGAATCGCCCCTAGGGGCCCTCACAGAGCTAGAATCGGCCCTAGGACAAACTTATCCGGATCTCAGCCAATGTCAGACGTTGTTAACCTGCGTACAAGAGATCTGGGCTCAAGATCTAGAGCGCCGAGGAGACAGTCAACTGGGGCTTCAAACCGAAATTCGGCGCTCCCTTCGCCTTCTGCAAACGGAATTTCAGTTTTGGCGCCTTAAAGCCGGTTCCGCCGGGCCGGAAAAACTTCTCGCCCATTGCCAAAGCCTACGGCGCTACTATCAGGCGAGTCTGGAGGCTTAGCTTTTTCGACGCTCGGGGAAAAGGGTGACTAAGAGTTGATTGATATAAACCTGACCGACCACAGGAACCTTCGGCTCCGGGGTTTCGGGTTCCGGCGGGTCTAAGGCGACTTCTAGAACGGTTTCCTGCGAGGGAGTTTCTTCCGGTTCGGAGACAAGGGCGGGTTGTTCCTCTTCCCAGGGAGAGGGCAAGGGCTGAGCCTTTGGGGTTGTCGGTTCCGGCGCCGTCTGGGAGGGATCGCCCCGCAACGCCTGGGGCGGAACGAGGTCAAAATCCGCCAGCGCCGGGTTGAAGAGGGTCGCTTCGGCGCCGATACAGGCCCCCTTGCCCACGGTTCCGGCGCCCAATAGGAGGACTTTCCGCCCCAAAGTGGCGCCCGCTTCTAAGCGGAGAACGCCGCCGTAGGCGTGGAGGATTGAACCCTGGCCAATACAGACCCCTTCCCCCACTTCAATTTGGGCCCCCGGCTCCGCCTGAAGCACCGCTCCCGGCGCGACGAGCGCCGCGGGGTGGAGACTGACTTCGCCGCTGAGGCAGTAGTCCGGGTAAAGGAGGGGGTCGGTCATGGGGAGCAATAACCCGTTTCCCCTAGGGGCGCTGGATGATGGTTTCGAGGACGCGGCGCTTGGCTTGGGTGTCGATAGCCAGGAGGCGGACATATTCGCCGCTGTGGTCCGCTAGGCAGTTTTCCAGGGCCCGGATCACCTCGGATTCCCGATTGCTGTCAATGGGGGCGCAACTCTGCCAGGACTTGGCTTTAAAGCGCCGGGCGTCGGTGTGCTCCGTGCCGATTTTATAGCCCTGGCTGAGGAGGGAGCGGACTTGGTTGATCACCTCGCTGTTCAGACTGGGGCTGGGGTTGGCACTGTAGCCGTTATTGCTAGCCGGCGCCGCGGAACTAAGGGAACCCAGAGGCGCGCGTTGGGGGGCCGGGGCGGCGCCGTTGCCATCGGGGCGTTGAATGATCAGTTCCAGAACCCGCCGTTTGGCGTTGCGATCCACTCCGATCAAACGAACGTATTCCCCAGAGTGGTCGGCGCAACATTGCTCCAGCGCCGCCAGCACATCCCCTTCCCGGTTGCTGGCGATGGCGGGGCAGGTGTGCCAAGACTTGGCCTTAAAGCGCCGGGCGTCGGCGTGTTCGGTGCTGACGCTGTAACCCTGGGCTAGAAGCGCGCGAACCTGAGCGACCACATCTCCCGAAAGACCTGCGGAGGAAGCCGCCGGGGCGCTGTAGGAACTACCGCTAGCGCTAGGCGCGGAGCCGGTGCCATTCTGATCGGGACGGCTAACGACAACCTCCGCCACCCGGCGCTTGGCGACGGGATCAATACCGATAATGCGCACATACTCGCCGGGGTGCTCGGCGATAAAGGCTTCAATTTTTTGCAGGGCTTCCGATTCC
This sequence comes from Cyanobacteriota bacterium, assembly GCA_035285965.1. Taxonomy (GTDB): domain Bacteria; phylum Cyanobacteriota; class Cyanobacteriia; order Cyanobacteriales; family Microcystaceae; genus Synechocystis. The sequence goes on from JAYKIZ010000240.1 coordinate 3,464, forward strand.
CGGGCCGTTTCCAGTAAACCGCCGCCGAGCCAAGAACTGGTTTTAAAGCGCCGAGCGTTGGCGTGTTCTAGCCCGATTTTACATCCCTGATGGAGGAGGGCCCGCACTTGACCCAGGCTGTCGGCTTTAATGCCGGAAGCGCCGGCGGCAATCCGGGGGGAACTACGGTTAATGCTGGGGGCGCGACTGGGGGCGCCGGGCGCGTCGCCAGGGCGCTGGATAATCATTTCTACCACCCGCCGTTTGGCTTGGGTGTCGACGCCGATTAAACGCACATACTCGCCGGGGTATTCCTGAAGCCACCCCTCAATGGTCGCTAAAATTTGATCCTCCCGGAATCCCTCGGCCAAGCCGCAACTGGTCCAGGACTTGGTTTTAAAACGGCGCTCGGTGGCGTGTTCTCCCCCAATGCTGTAGCCCTGGGAGAGGAGGGAGCGGACTTGACTGCGCAGATCGGCGGAAATACTCATAGGGGTATCTGGATTTGTATAGGAAATTTGTTTAGGGTCTGCCTCGGGAAGGGGCGCCGGCGGAGGGGATTGAACAGCGGGGGCTAAATTCGCCACCTGCTGAGCCAGTAAACGCTGGTGAGGTTGGACTTCCGGTAGCTGATCCGCCTGCTCCTGTCGGGTGATGACGGCGCCGGAAGGCACGAGACGGCCGGGGGGAATTTCCACGTCCTGCACTAGGCAGTGCATCATAATCACGGCGTCGGCGCCGACCCGGGCGTTAAAGACCGTGGAGCGAAAGCCGACAAAAACCCGGTCGCCCACATAGACGGGGCCGTGGAGCAGGGCTAAGTGAGCGACGCAACAGTGAGCGCCGATCCAAACGGAATACTCCTGGTCGTCGTCCCCCAGTACCCGCCCCCGCTCCAGACCGTGGATCACCACGCCGTCCTGAATATGGGTTTGTTGCCCAATATGGAAGGGCGCTCCCTCGTCGGCCCGCACCGAAGTTCCCGGGCCGATTAAAACGCCGGCGCCCACCCGCGCGTCCCCCACTAAATTGGCAAAGGAATGGACGTAGGCCGACTCGGCGATTTGAGGTTCCGCCAGATTTTTTGACCAGGGGATAGGAGGAGCGACCATAACAGAGAACAGTTATCAGGGAACAGGGAACAGGTATCAGCTAACAGTGAGCAGAGAACAGGAAACAGTGGTGGTTATACTAGTGATAACTGATAACTGATTACTGCTAACTGAAGGAGTTTAGCCTCGAAACTCGTCTTTTTTGCTGTAGAGGGAGCGATTTTCCACCGTCACCGTGTCGATGATGCCCACCACTAAGGCGTCTAGGGGACGATTTTCGTTGCCTTCGTCTTTACGGGCCGCTCCTCCCCGAGTCACCAGCACCCACTCGCTCACCCCGGCGCCGACTAGATCCCCCGCCACCTCGTATTTTGAGAGCGGTTGACCCTGAGCGTCGATATACTGGACGACCAAGAGTTTAACCCCGGTCAAACTGCGAGTTTTATGGGTGCTGACGACGGTGCCAAGAACTTTGGCAATTTGCATGATGTTAAACTTGAGGCTCCCGGCCCGTTAAGGAACCTAGATTCGACGGAGGGGACGGGGATTGACGCTTTCCCGGAACTGCTCCACCGCTTCGGTGTAACGGATGGGGAGGACGTATTCTAGGTTTTCGTGGGGGCGGGCGATGATGTGGTTGGAGAGGACTTCGCCGCCGTTGACCTTGAGGGCGTTTTGGATGCCAGCGGAGACGGAAGCCTGCACTTCGGAGACGTCGCCCCGGACAATGACGGTGACCCGACCGCTACCGATTTTTTCGTAACCCACCAGGGTAACCCGGGCCGCTTTCACCATAGCGTCCGCGGCTTCGACCACGGCGGGGAAACCGAGGGTTTCTACCATTCCGACTGCAATTGACATGATCTTTATTTAAG
>JAYKIZ010000241.1:0-6041 GCA_035285965.1 Cyanobacteriota bacterium
CTGCGATTCCCCTCCCGTGGAGGGGCGCCCCGAAGGGGCGGGGTGGTTCCAAGGCTATTAAACATCTTTCTATTTAGGCGCGTAAACCGCAAAAAGGGTGTGTTGTCGATAATCGCAGTGGTAGCCCAACTGGGTTAAAAATGGCTCCACCGTAGCCAGCGCCGATTCTTTGGTTTTAACGTCGGCGTGAATATCAATGCAGAGCGCCGGATGATGGGTTTTGAGGGTGTTTACGGCGCCCTGGAGGGCGTAGTATTCAAAGCCTTCGATGTCCATTTTAATGGCCTTGGGCTGAAGATGATGATCTTCTACAAACCGATCAATGGTGGTCACTTCCACGGCATATTTAGTGTAACGATCCATGGCCGGCTCCACCCCGGTCGCCAAGGTGGAGGTATCCGGCGCCCAGGAAAAATTATTGTCCGAACTATATTCAATAAATTCGGCGCTTCCCGTTTCTTCGCCAATAGCTTGGGGCACGAGGTGAATGTTATTTAAACGATTGGCTTCAATTAAGCGCCGCAGAATCGCCTGGGTTTTCCGCGCCGGCTCAAAGGCATACACCTTTCCCTTGGGGCCCACCGCCTGGGCTAAGGGGAGAGCGATCACCCCAAAAGCGGCGCCGACGTCTAGCGCCGTGTCTCCTGGGCGTAGATGTTGGGCTAACCAATCGGAGCAATGGGTCTCCACCAAAACGTCGATTTTCGCCTCTCCCAAACAGCGAAAACAGTGGATATAATTTTTGAGAATTTCCACGGGAATTAGCCCGTCCACCCGATTGAGACGCCCGGCTAAATTGGCGCCTTCGGGAATTTGCAGGACAAAACTTTTGAGGCTATTATATTCGGCGATATAGGATTTGATTTCTCGAATTTCGTTTTTTAGGCTTTCCACCTCTTCCGTCAGGGAGAGAATACCCAGAAAACTTCTAATTTTGGCTTTAAGTCGAGCGAGCATAGCGCGTTATATAGGATAAATAAAAAAGATTAATGAGTTTGTGAATTGTGCCTAGATTAAAACGGGTCATCTAATGCCCCTCTTGGGAGCTATGGTGTACACAGATCTTAGCTAAAGACCTAAATTTTGGGTTTGATCCCCCTAAATCCCCCTTTACAAGGGGGACTTTGAGAAGTTTTCCCCCCTTTCAAAGGGGGGTTAGGGGGGATCTTAGAGTACTTTAGCGCCGGAGAGTCCTATTTTGATGAACCTAGTCCCGAGGGGAAGCGATTTCAGTAAACCATAAAAAGGCGTGTTGCTCGTGGCGATTGTCGTTAAAGATCCGATACTCCGGCGGATAGCGCCGAGAACTGGGCCAACCGGCGCCGTGTTCTTGTTCCCAGGCTTGGGTTAACTTCCGCGCCTCCCCCATAGCCTGAAAGGGAGACCAGCGGGAGAGTTTGGGCAACCAATCTAGGGTTTGGTAGGTTTTCAACAGCGCCGTAATCCCTTCTGCGTAACGGAGAGCGGCAGAATCCGGGGCGACTTCCCCCAGATAGAGGGCTAAATTTTGGGCGTGGTCAAAGTCCGTGCTGGCGTGTTGACAGTAGGATTTCCGGTAGGCGAGGCAATGGTAAAGCAGGTTTTCCGCTTCTTCCGGCGCCCGATTTTGGAAAGCGTACTGGACTCCCCCTAAACTCCGATGGAGATACCAAGCCCGCATATCCTCAATTTCGGCGTTGGGACTTTGGGTAGTGCGCTCGTCGGGGTAGTTCCAAAACAGCCCCAGGGTTCGATCCACCGCCTTGCTTTTAATGAAAGGCATGATCCGGTTTTTAAATTCCGTATCCCCGGCGCCGCGGAAACTAGAGTCGTAGTAGCCAAAGCGGTCATGGATCGATTTCCGATAGAGCGCCCCCACCCAGGAGAGGTAACAGGTTTCCAAATAAATCAAATCCTGCTCGTAGCCGCGACGGTCGTAGGTCATCACATCGCTGACCCAGGCGCCGTTCCGGTTCACATTGGTGACTAAACTGTTGCCGATGACCCAATCCAGCGCCGGGTCATGGTCAAGTTCATGCGCTAAAACTTCCAGACAGTCCGGCAAAATGGTTTCATCCACCCCTAGGAAAGAAAGATAGGGAGAGCGAGCCAGCTTAATGCCGCGATTCCAAGCGCTTTGGATGGTTTCCCGTTGGGCGGAGCGGACGTAGAGGAGAGGATAGCCCAACTCCGCCGCTAGGGCTTGAAAGACTTGATATTCCGACCCCGGCGAGCCGCTATCCACCAGGATCACCTCCGCCTCGCCCCGTTGGATCAGGGTTTGTAGTTTCAAGGTTCGTAAAAAGAGAGGCAGTTTCTCGGCGGCGTTGTAAAGGGAAACAATAATCGTTGCCCGGTAGGGGCGGTCTTCCCGGCGCTCGTCCCAGATTTCATAGTGGTCGTCCGCGGCGTTAGGCAAATTAGCCAAACGGGCCTCCTCAATCAGGTTAAAGCAACGCTCTCGTCGTTCCGCCGGAGCTCCGTAGAGCGCCGCCGCGGCTTGGGCCTCTCTCGGAAAGCCTTGAGCGTTGAGGGTTTTAACGACGCTAGGCAAATCCCCAAAATAATCACCGCCCAGGGCCCGCAGAACCCGGAGTTTGTAGGTGACGCTAACTAAAGTATTGCCCCGTAGCGCCTCCAGACGGGCCAACTCCCGCCAGAGGCGGGCTCGGTCAATGCGGAAATTAATGCCCAGTTTGCCCCGGACGCCGAGGAGTTCCGCTTTATAACCAGAGCCTAATCGCCAGAGCGCCTGCAGTTTATCTTCAATCTCTCGGCTGGTCTGCTCCGGCGCTTTAAAGGTCGCGGCGTATTTTTTCAGGAGTAACGGCGCTTTGACCCATTGAGCGTTGTAATCCTGTCGTAGGGGGGTTAACGCCCGGTCTTTGAGGGGGCCAAGGGCGCCTTTAACGGATTTGAGGGTTTGCTTGGCGACGGGTTTAACCTGAGCCTTGAGGGGTTGCAAGAAGGAGGTATTTTCCTGGGCGGAGCGCCAATAAGTCATTAACTGTCGATACCAGGTCTCTAACTCCTGGGAAACTTCGCTATCCGCTTGACCCGGTTGACGGTAAATCTCTTCTAAATCGGGATCGGGAACCCTTAAATCGATGCCTTCCACCGCCTCTACTAAACGGCGCCGATGATGGGCGTAGTTGTCTAAAACGTCAATTAATTCGGGCAAACAAGCGTAGCTGTTCTCCAAATCAATTTTGATCCAAGGAATCTGCGGGAAACTCTCCGTTAATAACCGACAAACCCCGGCGCCGGCACCGATAGCCGTAGGACAACCGGAAAAGAGGGATTCTAGGGCGATTAAATTTAAGGTGTCGTAACGGGAGGGGAGAACGGTGATCCCCTTGTGGGCGAAGAGTTTCAGTAATTCTGTCTGAGATTGGGCCGGAAGTAATTGAACCGGCGCTTCTCGCTGGGCTAACATGGCTTCCAGATAGCTTTGGGAAGAAACAGTTCCTTTTTCGTTAAAACTCTGGGGGCCGATAATCCGGGCTTCCGAGTAACGAGAGCGAGACAACCACCAGACTAAGTCAATGAAAATATCCGGCCCTTTCCGGCGCTCAGTGCGACCGATGAAGTTTAAATCCGGCGCTCCGACGCTGGGAATTTCGGTAACGGGCTTGGGGAGATCGAAAAAGTGGAGAGGATGGTAATAGTAGGACGGTAAGGCGCTCAGTTCTCGCCATTCGTCGAGGTAACTTTGGCTGATGCCATAACGGAGGTCGGCGCCGCAGTATTGTTGAAGTTCTTCTAGATCTAGGGAAATATTTTCCTTGCCGGGGGTAAACCAGTCCAGTTTTAAGGTGGTGGAAATCCGACCGTGGAGAGATAGAGCTATTTTACTAAATTTAACCTGGTGGAACTCCAGCGCCGGCCGTAGAAAAAGCCCCCATTGCTCGTAATCGGGGGAGTCGATCAGATCAAACTCCAGTCCGGCCACGGAGGCGGCGATATTACTGGCTTGAATGAAGGAGCGATAGGCCCATTTCGGCGGCGAGACGTCAAAAAAGCCCCCCAGATCCGCCAAAAAGTATTTTTCCTGAAAAGGTACGGCATGGGCGTTGGCGGGGCGGGCATTGGCGGCGCTTTCCTGTTGACTCAGATAATAAAAGTCAATCTGGGGATTTTTGAGAATGATACTGCGGTAAAAGGTTTGCCCGCCCCCCATTTTGGCGAAGAGGTCAAAATCTGTAATTAAAACTTTCATGCTCAACCCTATTCATTCACCTTGGAGGCGGGCACTGGGGTGGAAAAGTCGCCGCAGATAATCCCTAAACGGGTGGGGTTATTGACGTCCAGACCTCGGGTTAACTGGGGATCGGCGGGGCGGAGGGTTCCGGGTTGGGTATTTTCGCAGATGAGGGTGGTGATTTTGGGATCTTGGTTGGGGGTGATAAAGGCGGCGCCGACGTAGGCTTTAAGCTGGCCCTTTTGGGGAGAGTTGTTGGGAATAACGTAACTGTAGGCGGCTTCGGAGGTGGTGCGGACGGCGTAGTCGAAGGTTGCCGGCAGGGTAATGCCAAAATCCTGTTGAATGTTGCCGACTTCGGCCCGAAATTTGCCGTTTTGTTGATAGTAAGTCCGTTGTCCCTCCGTCATCTGAGCCACAGCCTTCAGCGCCGCGTTTTGCTCCTCGTCCGCGGACTGGGCGCGAGCTGGCAAAGCGGAAGTTAAACCGAGGAGAAGAGCGACGCCGATTAGAAGCGGCGAACCGGGGCGAAACTGGGGCATGACGCAAGGGAGAAATGGAGACTACAGGCATAAGATAGCGCCATCCCGGGCCGTCTTCCCAGGGATGGAAACCCCAAGGTTAGACGAGAGCGGGTTCTTAGACACATTTTCGCCGAAGTTAGACAGCGCCGTAAACGCTAACGCAAATCCGCGGCGCCGATACTGAGATCAAGGTTAACGGCTCAACGCGACCCTCCCTCCCTTAAGGTGATTTATGTCCCAAGTCCAACTGATTGAACTCCCCTCCCGCATCTCTCTCCCCGAACTGGATAGTCTGCAAGGCGCTCTGCAATCGGTTCTGGAGGCGGCGGCGCCCCTCGAACGCCTGATCCTCGACTTTGGCAAAACCCACTTCATCGACAGTAGCGGCGTGGTTTACCTGCGGCAATTCTTCCGGGCGGCGCGACAAATGGGCGTTGACCTAATTGGCTGGAGCCTCGCGCCCCACATCCAATCCCTACTGCAACAATCGGAACTGACCAGCTTTCTGGATGTGGACGCCGACACCGCCGGAGTGGCCCCCGCATCTTCTGCTGAACCGGCCCTCCACCCCGCCGTCACCTCCCGCTGGAAAAGAGCGCTAGACGTCGCCGGCGCCGTAGTCGGTCTCGGCGTCACGGGTCTGCTCTTTGTCCCCATCGCCCTCGCCATTAAATTAGAGTCCCCCGGCCCGGTTCTCTTCAGTCAAACCCGTTGCGGGCACCGGGGGCGGACGTTCAAAATCTGGAAATTTCGCTCCATGGTGGCCAACGCGCCGGAGTTAAAACATTTAGTCGAAAATCAAATTTCCGGCGCTTTCTTCAAAAATGAAAACGACCCCCGCATCACCAAAGTCGGTCGTTTCCTCCGCAAAACCAGCCTCGACGAGTTTCCCCAATTCTGGAATGTCCTCAAGGGCGACATGAGCCTAGTCGGCACCCGCCCCCCCACCCTAGACGAAGTGGAAAACTACCAAGCGCATCAGGGTCAGCGCCTCGAAGTCAAACCCGGTTTAACGGGAGAATGGCAGGTCAACGGGCGCTCCCAGGTCAAGAGCTTTGAGCAAGTCGTGGAAATGGATTTAAATTACCAACAAAAATGGAATCTTGGCTACGACCTGAAGCTAATTTTTAAAACCGTCGCCGTCCTTTTTTCCAAACGAAGCGGCGCTTGTTAACCCCCCAATCCCCAATTCCTAATTTCTAATTCCTATACCCCCACTCCCTAACAACCATGAATAACCAACTTTCCGCCGCCAATCTAACCATCTTCCAAGCCGCCGGCGCCATCACCGCCCAGAACGCTCAAGATTTTCAGACGCTTCTCTGTGAAACTTTAGA
>JAYKIZ010000242.1:0-5632 GCA_035285965.1 Cyanobacteriota bacterium
TCGGCGCTCATTTCCTCTATAGTTTCGTCTATGGTTATTTTTTATTGATTAATCGCACTTACTATCAGATTCATCTTCTGCTTTTCCCCCGCCCCCGTTGGGAATCTTACCATCGCTTCGCTCCGGCGCCGAAAACGCCCAGAGAGCGCCAAGGGTTATTTTCTGACCCATTTCACCAGACCGACCCCGCCCCAACTCCCCACCAGGACGGCGCCGGTCAGGAGGGATTGAGTCGCCGGATCGGCGGAAGGCGTTAAGACCGCCCCCAAAATAACGGCGCCGAGGGTTGACAAAATCCGCCCGGTTTGCCATGATAGAAAACAGCAAATTTTTGCGGGCATAGCTCAGTGGTAGAGCGTCACCTTGCCAAGGTGAATGTCGCGCGTTCGAATCGCGTTGCCCGCTTAGAGAACCTCCAAAGTCCCCCTTACGAAGGGGGACTTTAAGATTGGTTAACCCCTTAGAAAAGAGGTCTAGAAGGGTTAACCCTAGAAAGAAAAAGCGCTCCCCAGCTTAGCGGTAAACTTGCGCTGGATTTTTTCTACCGTCTCCCGGTAACTGGCGTCCCCGCTAAAGACCCGGAGCATTTGGGCGGCGCCGGAACTGGACTGCACCCCCAATTGGTAGCTCAACCGGGGAAAGCGATAGAACAAAGCGGATAACCGCTGGGCCCAGCGCATTTCCCCGCCCCACTCTGTCGCCATAATCCGGCTGTAGTTCGCCAAGGCGTCTAGGTCGCCCGCCAAGGCCCGATCCACCGCCTTGGCCGCCTCTAGGGCGCTGTGAATCGCGGGGCGGATGCCCTCTGCGGTAAAGGGATCGACCACCCCCGCCGCTTCCCCCGCCACCAGAGCCTGCTGAGTATGGAGGGTTTGGGGGCCGTTCCAGAGAAGAATCGGATGGCCGTAGAGCTTAGACTGAGTCGCGTCCACGCCGAAGTCTTTAGAGTAACGCTCCAGGGAAGGGATTAAATCCCGAGACTGACGCTGGCGGGAGTTGAAAACGCCGCTCCCGAGGGAATAGCCGTCCGCCTTGGGAAAATTCCAGACATAACCGTTGTTCAGCAGTCCAAATTCAAAATAGGCCCGCTGGGGATGGGGCACGGTTAACCGGGGTTCAATTTCCACCGCCCCCGCCGTTAAAACCTGACGGCGCCGGAACCCCAGCCATTGGGCGCCGAGACCCTTAGCTCCGTCCGCGGCTATCAGATAGCGCCCTTGAAAGGGGCCTTGATCCGAGTTCACCACCCAGCGGTCTTGAGTAAAGTTCAGGCCCAAAGCTTTTGTCCCCTCCTGGAGAGCGGCGCCCTGACCTAGGGCTTGTTGGACGAGAAAATAGTCAAACTGATCCCGCCGCACCATCCAAATACATTCCCCCGGCGCCATCTGGGTCGTCACTTCTTCCCCTTGCTTCCAGGTAAAGCAAAACTCGTTCACCCGAGCGGAAATCACCGGCTCAAAATCAAAATCAAACCACTGGGCGATTTGGGGAGAAACGCCGCCGCCGCAGGGCTTGTAACGGGGTAGAGTCGCTTTTTCAAGGAGCAAGACCGAGCGTCCCGCCTTCGCCAAGTGATAGGCCGCCGAGGCGCCGGCCGGGCCCGCCCCGAGGATAACGCAGTCGTAAAGGGTCATAGAGAATGAAGACCGAGAGGGATAAAGTTATGATCTATTATCTATAGCCGCCTCTCCTTTTCTCCCGCACTCCCACTATGTTTGACCCGGCGACTCTCCTCTATACCCTCCAGCAATGGGGCGACGGTTTGGTGAATCAACAGTTGACCCATCTCTCTCCCCTGAGTTTGGGCGTCATTTTCGGCGTCGGCATCCTCACCAGCTTAACCCCCTGCACCCTGTCCCTTCTGCCCCTGACGGTGGCTTACCTAGGCGGCCCCCAGGTGAATAACCGGAGACAACTGCTCGGGCAAACCTTCGGTTTTACCCTCGGTTTAGGCACCACCCTAGCGGGGTTGGGGGTGGTGGCCGCAGGTTTGGGGCGCCTCTACGGGCAGGTGGGTCTAGCTCTGCCCCTGCTGGTCAGCGCCCTGGCTATTGTTATGGGTTTCAATCTTTTGGGTCTGGTTCCCCTGCGTTTTCCTAGTTTAGGCGCCACGGACTGGATTTCGGCGGACTGGTCGCCGGGACTTCGGGCTTACTTGATTGGCTTAACCTTCGGACTGGTGGCCTCTCCCTGTAGCACCCCGGTTTTAGCCACCCTGCTGGGTTGGGTCGCCGCTAGCCAAAACTTGACCCTCGGCGCTGGTTTACTGCTGGCCTACGCCCTGGGCACAGTTTTCCCCCTCGCCCTAGCGGGCCTCTTTACCGGGACCTTAAAACGGTTACTGGCCCTGCGACAATGGTCCGGCTGGCTTAATCCCCTCAGCGGCGCTGTGTTGATTAGCTTTGGGGTCTTTTCTCTGCTCTCGCGGGTCGGGGATATTCAATAAGAGTTATAAGTTAGGTGGTCACTCTATAGCATTTACATATAAGTCATGGACAAAGTCCCTACTAGCCCTTTACCCGTCCGAGTTTTGGAGTGGCTGGCGTTTACGTCTCGTTTGAAAATGTTATAGAGTCAAGTTATGAAAGCACAAAAATTTATCATTTCCGGTCTGCTCTCAGTCGGCTTTCTGACCTTACTAAGGACGGTTAATCAGTGTCTCTTCCCATCCATCGTCGCATTAGAACATATCCCCCTCCACTATGCGAACTTAATTTTTGTGTTTTTATTGTTGGGGTAATTAAGCTAAATCTTAACATCACTACATTTTGGTTTCTACCGAACTGCCAACGCACGCTTAAGATTCATGGGTTCAGAAGTCATGCCCATGGATTCGTCTAATGCTTGTAAGGCATTGCTGTTTCGTCAACATCCTTTGGTAGTACAAGGGCTTTTATTGGTGTGGCTCCCTCAGTATTTTATCGGGATTATATCCTAATATCGTTTTGTTTACACCCCGGATGTGACTTTTATATAGCCACCCTAACTCAATCATGAACAGAACCCGGTTAGCTCCTCCCTTTCCAAGGGGTGATCATCCATTGGATTACTTTACCCCCCATTTAGTCCTGCTATATCTGCGGGTGGCCAACGGTCAAAACTCCACTAATACCATAAATAGGTGACCTCTTGGGGTAGGGACGATGGCGCTGGCGCCTCCGAGGGGAATGGTATAATAAGAAGCGCTTGGACTTTCAGGATGGTTTCCTGACCAGCCCCCTCAATTCTATGACTCTCCCCGCTCTCGTCACCGTAGGGTTTTTCTGAATTTTTTTGCGCCTCTCCTCACACGGACGTCTTGGGGATACTTCCCCGACTCTTCAACGTCTCTCTTTCCCTAGAGAAAATAGTTTTTTCGGGCGCCGTCCCGGCTAACCCTCAACATGATTCAGCCATGAGGTAACTTGCGTGATTGCGATTTCCCTGCCCCTCAATAAGCAGAACTGGTCAACTCTGAGCTTTTCCTCTACTCTCTATCTCTGTCCCATTCTCGATCTACTCTTAGCGCCGATTCCCGAGCAATTTCAGGACGAACTGCGCTTAGGACTCCAGGAGGCGCTGGTTAACGCCGCCACCCACGGCAACCGCCTCGATCCCGCTAAAGCCATTATGGTGGAATTTTCCTGCTCTAGGGAAGGTTACTGTTGGGTGATTTCCGATCAAGGGGAGGGCTTTGAGCCGACCTGCGTCTGTCAGACCTTTGCCGCTCAATCCCTAGACGACCTCTTACCCCCGGACGAATCGGAAACCGGCCGGGGAGTCAGTATCCTGCACCAAATCTTCGACCAAGTCCACTGGAACGCCCAGGGAACCCAATTGCGTCTCAGCAAACAGACCAAAAAATCGAGCCTCGTTCCCTTCCGTCCTTCCAGAAGGCTGGCTTTAGCCTGAAGGTTACTTTCGCTCTGTCTTCCCCTGGAAAAAATAGACAGCGATCCGGGTTAGAGGTCACTGTCAATCGTTTGTTCCTCCAGCGCCGGGAATCCCTGGACTTCTCGCGCCAGGTAAAGGGGGCGGGCTTTCACCTCTTCGTAGACCCGACCTAAATATTCCCCCAGCACCCCGAGGCTAATCAGTTGAACGCCGCCGAGGAAGAGAATAGCCACCATTAAGGAGGCGTAGCCCGGCACGTCAATGCCCAAAATCAGGGTTCTTAAGACGAGAAAACTGGCATAGACTAGGGAAATGAAAGAGATGATCAGCCCTAAATAACTCCAAATTTTGAGGGGAACTAAACTGAAGGAAATAATACCGTCCAGGGCGAAATTCCAGAGTTTCCAGTAATTCCACTTGCTCTGCCCTTGAAAGCGCGGGTCCCGGTCAAAATAAACCGCCGTCTGCCGATAGCCCACCCAGGCGAAGAGACCTTTCATAAAACGGGTACGCTCTGGCAAGCGCTTGAGGGCGTCCACGGCTCGGCGGTCTAACAGACGAAAGTCCCCCGTATTAGCGGGTATGGGCAGGGGACTCATTTTCCCCAGAGTTCGATAAAATAGGTCGGCTGTCAGGCGCTTAAAAAAACTGTCTCCCCGCCGAGAGCGCCGGGTGCCGTAGACTACCTCAAAGCCCTCTCGCCATTGCGCCACCAGTTCGCCGATCAACTCCGGGGGATCCTGCAAATCGGCGTCGATAAAAATCACCGCCTGCCCCTGGGCGTAGTCTAGACCGGCGGTGAGAGCGATTTCCTTGCCAAAGTTGCGGGAAAAATCAATGATTTTTAGACGGGGGTCGCTTTGTCGGTAGTCCATTAGCCGAGCTAAACTGGCGTCTCTGCTACCGTCGTTAACGCAGATAATTTCGTAAGTTAACCCCAATTCCCCTAAGCAACCCCTGAGACGGCTCAACAGCGCCGGGATGTTGGACTCTTCGTTATAGATGGGTACAACAACAGAAAGAACCGGTAAATCGCCCATAAAAGCCGGCGCTAATCGTTCCATTCCCCCAGGGGCGGCACCGGCGGATTTCTGCGCAGGTTACGGGTCAGTTCGTCGTCCCGGTTGCGCTCGCCCTTGAGCCATTGTTTAACCGCCGTCTCGATGACCCGACTGGGGTCGTTGGTGAGGTGTTGGATCTGATCGACAAGTTCCGCGTCAAGCTGAACCGAGAGTTCGGTTTTTTCGGCGGCGCGCTGAGTTGAGGTTAAATCTTCGGGCATCTTGACATGGCTCCCACTCGGATAACTCCCATCTTACCCTATCTCTCAGGGGGTTTCCCGTAAACGCCAAACTCCTTCCCGGTAGGTCAGGGGAGTCGCGCTTCCCATGACCGGCGCCGAGGGGAGATCTTGCCCCAGCAGAAAATGAGCCAAGACAGTCACCGTTAGGCTATGACCGACGACCACCCAAGCGCCCGTAAAGTCTTCCGCCAAGGCCAGCCAAATTTTTTCTAAGCGGCGCCGTAAATCTGTTTCTGTTTCGGGATATTGGGGAATGACTCGGGATTGATAACTCAAATCAACCTGGGGAAATTGCTGTCGAATTTCTGCCCGAGAAATGGTTTCCGGCGCTTCGCTCATCCAGTCGGGGTTGAGCCATTCTCCCAATCCGGCTTCTACTTTAATCTTGAGACCTAATCCTTTGGCGATGGGCGCCGCCGTTTGTAGGGTTCGTAAAAAAGGAGAACAAAAAAGGTG
>JAYKIZ010000243.1:0-2734 GCA_035285965.1 Cyanobacteriota bacterium
GGATCAAGGATCTGCGCCTGGAGCCATCCCGTCACCGCGTCCACCGGGTCGGCGCTGGGGAGACCAATGGTCCAGACAATCCAAAAAGCGCCGAACATGGAGGCGAAAAAGAGAGGAATACCCCAAAAAGAGTGGAGCAAAACCCCGTCTAGGGCGTTGGTAAAGGTGCGGGCCGTAATGGAGGGCATTTGCACGGCGCCCCGGAGAATAGCGTCGATCCGCTCCTGATTAATGGCTTGGGTCGCCAGCGCCGCGCCGAGGTTTTCCACCCGCTGGGTTTGGCTCTGCTCTAGGGTTAAACGCCGGATCGCTTCCGTCGCCCGAGGACAGCCGGTTCCCTGTTTGGCGCTGATGGCGTAGAGGGGGATTTCTAGACGCTCGCTCAGCGCCGGCAGATCGAGACGCACCCCGTAGCGGTGGGCTTCGTCAATCAGATTCAGAACGCCGATGGCCGGTAATCCTAGGCTCTGAACTTGCAGTAGCAGTCTTAACTGCCGGTCAATTTGAGCGGCGTTGAGGACGACGATAATTAAATTCACCCCGTAGGTTTCCAGAAAGCGCCGGACGACCGCCTCGTCTTCGGAAAAGCCGTTTAGGTCGTAGATCCCCGGTAGATCTACCACTTCGACCCCTTCGTTCTCCCATTTAACCGTCGCTTGAAACAGATCCACCGTCAGCCCCGGCCAGTTGGCGATGGCCGCGTTGGCGCCGGTGAGACGATTAAAGAAGGTGGATTTGCCGGTGTTGGGTTGACCAATGAGGGCAATCCGTCGTTGCGCCTTACCCCTAGGGGCAGGGGGCGGACTGCCATGACAAGACGGGGCGACCATGGCCCGACCTCCGTTGATGGATAAAATTTTTGAGCTAATTAGAATCCCGGATTGTCACTAAAGCGGCCTCGCTCCGGCGCATGGCTACCTCCGTGGTGCTTCCCACCCGGACATGGAGGGGGCCGCCGAAGACCGCTTTCCGTAGAATCTGGATCGGTTTGTCAGGAAAAATTCCCATTGCTTCTAAACGGGTCGCTAGCCCCTGACCATGGGAGCCAAGGAGAACTTCGTTAACAAGGGCGATTTTGCCCACGGGCAGGTCTAGGAGAGTCATTTTTAACCTCAACATTGATAATAATAATTCTCAATAATTAGCATAGCGCCAGACGCTGTGGGCGGCGCAACCTTTTTGGAGTCAATATTGATATTTAGCTATATAAGCATTAAAGGGGACAACAGGCTATGGTCGGCGCCAATTGTTTATGAATCTTGTCCCCATCTCGAAGTTCGACCACCCCGTCCCCCAGAATTAGTGGATTTTTGTCCCAATGGTAGCCAAATCCCGGCCCAAGCGACCCGCCGCTCAACGCTCCCCGTCTCGGGTAAAATCGAGAGCGCAAAATCGCCGTCATCGACCTGACTCAACCCGTCTGTGTTGGCGTCCAGTGTCAACCAAATATGATCCAGATTAAAAATCGATGGAAACTCGCGCTCTATCTTCCGCCTTGCCTCATTCTTAATCTGCTCATTATTCAGGTCTTTTTTGTCCGACGTCAGGATTCCCTATTCGACGCCTTTTATTTTTACTATTGCCTCCTCCTCAGCGCCTATTTTCTAGCCAAGGGAGTCATTTTTATTTATCTCTATCTCCGTCAGCGGAAAACGCCTTTCCTAGCGGAGATCAAAGACTCCGACTGGCCGGGTTTAACGGTGGTTGTGCCGGCCTACAACGAAGAAGAGGTGATTGGCGCCACCCTCGCATCTCTACTGGCGACGGATTACCCCAACCTCCGAATCATCGTGGTGGACGATGGCTCGACAGACAAAACCGGCGCTATCGCGACGGCGCTGGCTCAGGATCGGATTACCTACGCGCGACAGGAAAATTTGGGCAAAGCCCAGGCCCTGACCCATGGCGTCAGCCTGGTTCAAACTGAATATACTCTTTTGGTGGACGCCGATTGTCTCTTTCCCCCCCATAGTTTCCGTCAGGGGGTTCGCTATCTGATTGCTCAGGGAGACGACGCCGTGGGCGGAGCGTTAACGGTGGCTAATCCCAGGTCGCCCCTAACGCGAATGCAGTTGATTGAGTACGGAGAAGACACCCTCTTATTTCGGCGCTTTCTCAGCCGTTTCCGCTGGCGGCTGGCGGATCGCACCCAGGACGTCATACCGGGGGCTTTAGGACTTTTTCGCACCGCCGCTCTGCGGGCGGTGGGGCCCCTCTGCGGAGAAGTGCTGGCGGAGGATGTGGAGCTGACCGCCCGTTTAGTGGAATACGATTACCGCTTGAGTTTTTGCCCCTATCTGGTGGCGGCCACCGTGGCGCCGGAAACCTTAGGGGCGCTGAATAAGCAACGTAAGCGCTGGGTTCAGGGCTATCTTCAGGTGACGATGCGCCAACTGCGGCGCTGGCGGAGCCTACCCTCTCGATCTCGCTATCACCTCCTGTTTTTACTCTACAAAGTTCTCTATTGGCCGATCACCTTTACTTTGTCTTGGATCTATGTCGGTCGAGCTTTCTGGATTCAGGATTGGTATCTGTTGGCGGTGGTGGCCCTAGCGCAATGCTTTCCCTTCACCCTGCAAGGACTCACGCGGTTCTGCAACTATGACCTCGGCGCTCATTTCCTCTATAGTTTCGTCTATGGTTATTTTTTATTGATTAATCGCACTTACTATCAGATTCATCTTCTGCTTTTCCCCCGCCCCCGTTGGGAATCTTACCATCGCTTCGCTCCGGC
>JAYKIZ010000244.1:0-4196 GCA_035285965.1 Cyanobacteriota bacterium
TTCTGCGATTTGGAGATGCCCAATATGGACGGTTTTACCCTGATGCAGTTGTTGCGGGGGCACCCTGTTTGGCAGTCCTTGCCGGTGATTGTCTTGACTTCTCGAGAAAATAATCTCCACCGGCAACGGGCCATGGATCTCGGCGCCGCGGACTATCTCACTAAGCCTTTTCAGGCGAACGAATTACTGGCCACGGTGGAAACCGTTCTCCAAGCCAAGGCGGAAATGGCCCGTTTTGAATCTGGACTGGGGCGCTAGCTATGGCCCCCCGATCTCAATCTGGATTAGAGAAAGGTCGTCTTCAAAGGCGGGTTGCTGGGAGTTTTCCTGGAGCAGTTGTAATAAATCTCCGAGGGAGCGCCGGGGCGATTGGTGGTACTGTCGTAAAAGCTGGGTAAAGCTCTCAAAGCCTAAATAGGCGCCGTTGCCTTTATCCACTTCGTAGAGACCGTCGCTAAAGAGATAAAGACTGCTACAGGTCTTGAGCTGGATGGTTTTTTCTTCGTAAAACGTGTCGGGAAAAACGCCGACGGGAAACCCCTGGGTGCTTAGGCGTTCTTCTATCACCTCTCCCTCCGGGTTTTGAGAGAGCAAAAGGGCCGGGGGGTGGCCGGCGCTGGCGTAGGTCAGGGTTTGGGCCTCCAAATCAATGACGCCGTACCAAATGGTGAAGTATTTGTCGTTAATGGTATTGGTTTGGAAAACCTGGTTTAATTCTAAAAGCACGCTACTGGGTCGGTGGAAATCCACCTGTTTGAGCTTTTTCGACCGCAGTAAATTAATCACGGAAATGGAGGGCAGGGCGGCCCGCAGACCGTGGCCAGCCACGTCTAACAGATAAACAACCAGATATTTATTCTCGTCGATTAAAGTGTAGTCAAAACCGTCTCCCCCCAACTGTTGGCAGGGCACAAAACAGTGATTGACCTCTAGCTTTAACCGGGGGGTTTCCCATTGGAGGGGCTGGGGCAAAACGGAGCAAACATAGTCCGCCGCCTCCCGCAGTTCCAGTTCAAAACGGTGTTTTTGGCGTTCAAAATCCCGTTTTTGCGTCTGAAGTTCTCGCTGAAGATGGTGAATTTCTAGCCCTTTTCGCACCCGCAGGAGCCATTCGGAAATAGGAGCGCCGTCTATGAGCAGATCATCGACTCCCGTTTCCGTTGGGGCGTTGCCCCCCTGAGGGTGTCGCGGCTCCGACAGCAAAAAGAAAAGAGGAGACACCGCCGTCAGCGCCTTAAACTCCCGAGACCAGCGAGCGCCGGCCCGTCCCCCCACCTCGGCGCCGCAGATAATTAAGGAAGGCTCCAGTAGAGGAGCTTGTTGCAGAGCAGTATCGGCGTCGTCGAAGACCGCCACTCGAAAACCGGCGCCCACCAACAGCCGTTGCAAGCGCCGTTGTTGGGGAAGATTCTCGTCCAGAATAAAAATATCAGTCAAATTGTTCCTCTAGGTTCCCAGGAGGGCGATACAATCAATCTCCACGAGAACGTCCTTGGGTAAACGGGCTACCTCGACGCAGGCTCGGGCCGGGGCGTTATGTTCCTGAAAATGCTCCGCGTAAACGGCGTTCATAGCGCCGAAGTCTTCCAGATTTTTCAAAAAAACGGTGGTTTTGACCACCTGGGCCCAGCCGACGCCCGCTTCCTGCAAAACGGCGCCGAGGTTGGCCATCACCTGTTCCGTTTGCTTCGCCACATCCCCGGCGCCGACGATGGCTCCGCTCTGGGGATCGAGGGGAATTTGGCCGGCCACAAAGAGAAGACCCTGGGCGGCGATGGCTTGATTGTAGGGGCCCACCGGCGCCGGCGCCTGGGGAGTGCGAATCACTTTTTTCATCGGTAAAGGCAAGGACATCGGACTGGATTTAATTAAGAACAAAATAAACGCCCCGTCAACGGACGCCGAGTTTATCCAAGGAGAGTTGGGCGGCTTGACGCACCTGAGGATGGTCGTCTTTCACTAAGAAGCGTAGCGCCGAGACGCTTTTTTCGTCCGGTAAATTGCCCAGGGCCTCCGCTAGGCGCTGGCGCACGAGCCAGTCTTCGCAACTGGCGAAATTTAAGATCGCTTCGACCGTGTCCACGGCGCCGATTTCCCCCAGCGCCGCGATGGCCGCCTGTTGGACGACGGTTTCTTGACTCTCCAGAGCGGATAAGAGAACTTGCTTAGCTCTAATGTCCTGTAAATTGCCCAAGGACACGGCGGCGCTGAAGCGCACCAGCCATTCCGTATCTTCGTAAAAAGCCCGGCTCAACGGCTCTAGCGCCCGAATATCCTGCAAATAGCCCAGGGCGCCCGCCGCGTCGGCCCGGATGCCGTAGTCGTCGTCGGTTTCCAGTAATTTCACCAAAATCGGAAAACATTCTTCGGTTTGTTTAACGCCCAGAGCAAAAACCGCCATTGAGCGCACCTGAAGCACTTCGTCCTCCAAGACCTTTTTGATCAAAGGCACCGCCTCTTCCCCGGAAAAGGGCCGGAGGGACGCTAGGGCGATCATCCGGTCGCGGGAGTTGGGGCTGTCCAGTTGGCTGGCGATTTGCTCTAAACTGAGGGCATTCATGAGAAAATTCAATATTTCTTTACATTCTTCATTTTAGAAAGGTTCTCGGAATTTTGCCAGGTCGGTTACCGCCTCGGGGGAGCGGGGCCCATTTATGGGACAATAGTTGATTACGTTTTTTGACAGTGCCCCCGAATGAGTCTGCCCTGGATCAGCCCCGCGGAGCGGTTGCGCTCCCTCCCTCCCTATGTTTTCGCCCGCCTCGACGAACTGAAAGCCAAGGCTAGGGAACAGGGTTTAGATCTGATTGACCTGGGTATGGGTAACCCCGACGGCTCGGCGCCGGCGCCGGTCATCGACGCCGCCATCGCGGCCCTGCAATCCCCGGACACCCACGGTTATCCCCCCTTTGAGGGCACCGCCAGTTTTCGCCAGAGCATCAGTCGCTGGTACCAAAAACACTACGGCGTGGAGCTGGATCCCAACACCGAAGCCCTGCCCCTGATCGGCTCCAAGGAAGGGCTGGGCCATTTGGCGCTGGCCTATATCAATCCCGGCGACACGGTTTTAGTGCCCAATCCCTCCTATCCCGTCCATTTCCGGGGGCCCGCCATCGCCGGCGGGGATATCTATCCCCTTAAACTTTCCGCGGCGACGGATTGGCTCATTGACTTCCAGTCCATCCCTGAAGCGGTGGCTCAACGGGCCAAAATCCTCTTTTTCAACTATCCCAATAACCCCACCACCGCCACGGCGCCGAGGGCCTTTTTTGAGGAAATTGTCGCCTGGGCCCGCCACTATGAAGTTCTCCTCGTCCACGACCTTTGTTACGCCGAACTGGCCTTTGACGGCTACCAGCCCACCAGTCTGCTGGAAATTCCCGGCGCTAAAGCTTTAAGCGTCGAGTTTCACACCTTATCGAAAACCTACACTATGGCGGGCTGGCGGGTCGGTTTTGTGGTGGGCAACGCCGATATTATCCAAGGGTTACGGACGTTAAAAACCAACTTTGACTACGGTATTTTTCGGGTCGTCCAACAGGCGGCCCAAACGGCGCTGGCCCTGCCGGATCAGTATATTCAGGAGGCCCAGCGCCGTTACCAGCGTCGGCGGGATTTTATGCTCCAGGGTCTAGGAGAATTGGGCTGGCGGATTACCCCCCCCAAGGCGACCATGTATCTCTGGGTTCCCTGTCCGGCGGGCATGACCGCGGCGGATTTCGCCCTCAATGTTTTGGAGAGCACCGGAGTAGTCTTTACCCCAGGGAGCGCCTTTGGGAGCGGCGGCGAAGGCTATGTCCGGGCTAGTTTAATCGCCGACGAAGACCGCCTCGGGGAGGCGCTGGCTCGATTGCGAAAGGCCGGGATTCGCTACCGCGCTTAAACCGCAGGATATTTTTGATTTCATGGAGGATACGGAGGCTGCGCTATCGAGTTAGCGACTACATTGTTTAATGTCTTGAGCGCGGTTTTTGAGCAGAATTAAGGTCGCCTTGCCGCCCTGGACAATCATTAGATTCTCATCTTAATATTCATCTTTTGCGCGGAGCAAAAACCATGCGTCACGTTACTCTAGACTACGCTAAAAATCACTTAGATGAACTCTGTGATCAAGTTGCCTTAGAAGCAGAAGGCATTGGTATCGTCCGAGATAATCGTAGCTATATCCTATTAACCCAAGAAGATTGGGAAGCCTT
>JAYKIZ010000245.1:0-10670 GCA_035285965.1 Cyanobacteriota bacterium
CCCAAATCCGTGAAGGAGGCGATGCCGATCAAGACAAAACCCATGTGGGAAACGGAGGAATAGGCCAGCCGGCGCTTCATGTTGGTCTGGGCGAAGGAGGTGAAACCGCCGTAGATGATATTGACGACGCCGAGAATGACCAGAATCGGGGCAAAGTAAACGTGGGCGTCTTCCAAGAGACCGAGGTTAAAGCGGATCAAACCGTAACCCCCCATTTTCAGGAGCACCCCGGCCAAAATCATGGAAACCGGCGCCGACGCTTCGCCGTGGGCGTCCGGGAGCCAAGTATGAAGAGGGAAAACCGCGAGTTTGACGCCGAAGGCCAGCAGTAACCCGCCGTAGAGGAAGAGTTCTAAACCGAGGGGGAAATCTTTCAGACCCAGTTGGGCGATGTCAAAGGTAATTTGGTCGCCGTAGAAGGCCATTCCTAGGGCGGCGACGAGAATAAAAATAGAAGCCGCGGCGGTGTAGAGCAAAAACTTCATAGCCGCGTACTGGCGCCGTTGACCGCCCCAGATAGAGACCAATAAATAAACAGGAACCAATTCCAGTTCCCACATAATAAATAAGAGCATCATGTCCTGGGCCACAAAGACGCCGATTTGGGCGGCGTAGAGCACCAGCATGAGGAAATAAAAGAGACGGGGCTTATGGTTGACTTGCCAAGCCGCAAAGATAGAAAGCGTGGTCACTAACCCCGCCAGTAACACTAAGGGCATGGAGACGCCGTCCACAGAGACGCTCCAGCTGAGTCCAAATTGGGGAATCCAAGCATACTGTTCCGTCAGTTGAAAGGCGCTGTTCTGGGGATCGTAGTTTTTCCAGAAGACGTAGCCCATTAACAGAAAATCCGCTAGCGCCACCCCAAGGGCATACCAGCGGACTTGTTTGCCGTCTTTATCGGGAATGAAGGGAATCGCCAAGGCGGCGATGAGGGGAAAGAAGATCAGGCTCGAAAGCCAGGGGATGAAGCTGAGCATTAGGTCAATGAGAAATTATACCTAGTCGTGTTGGGACTCATTATATGAAGTTTTGTGAATTTTGTAAACTTTTGTTACAGAGGTGGTCATAGAGCTTTTTCTATGGCCGGCGCTCTCCAATCCCAGGCGTAAGCAAAATTCAGGGTTAGAGGCGCTCAGTCCGCCGACGACGGCGTTAGAGTCGTCTCCATCGGCCCCAGCGCCGTAGGTCGCCGTACAATAAATAGTTGAACCCTTCATAATGACGCCCCCGGATAACTTGAGTTAATGGGGGTTTTTTCTTCCCGTTTTCAGGAGTCCCATCCCCTATGGCCGCCATCAAACCCTTTTATTTTGACCTTACCGATCCCGAAATTGAGACGTTTCTCGACCAAGCGCGGGAGATTCTGAAATCCGGCTCCCTGATCCTCGGCTCCCATACCCGCGCCTTTGAGGAGGCCTTCGCTCGTTATGTGGGGACAAAATACGCGGTCTCGGTCAATAGCGGTTCCTCTGGGTTGGAGATCCTCCTCCGTTTAAAACATGCGGAGAATACCACAGTCCTAGCGCCGACCAATACCAACTTTGCCACCATCGCCTCGATTCTGCGGGTTAACGCTGAAGTTCAATACCTAGATATGGACAAAACCACCTTCGCCCCCTCTTTGGCGATGGTCAAGGAGGCGGTAGAGGGGAAAGCCTATGATAAACCCTTGTCCGGCATGCTCTGGGTGCATATCGGCGGAGTTATTAGCCCGGAATTTCCTCAGGTGGTAGACTACTGCCGTCAACGGGGACTCTTTGTCCTGGAAGACACGGCCCACGCCCACGGCAGTCAACTGGGGGGCGTTCAGGCGGGCGATTTGGGGGACGGCGCTTCTTTTTCTTTTTTTCCCACCAAGGTGATGACCACTTTTGAGGGGGGGATGATTACCCTCAACGACCCGGAGGAGGATGTAATTGCCCGCTCTTTGCGGAATCAGGGGAAACGGGGCATGAACTTCGGCGGTCTTCATACGGACTTTGGCAACAGTACCCGGATGACGGAAATTCACGCCCTGCTCGGGGAAATCCAACTCCAAAAACTGCCCCAAATGTTGGCCCGGCGCCAACGGGCCTATGAGCTGATTACAGCGCCGTTCAAGAGCGCGGGCATTGAGTTTGTCTCCACGGAACATATGGATCAAGCCAGTCAGTATAAGTTGATCGTTCTCTTGCCGGAGGGCAAGACCCCGGAGGGAGTTAAAGCGGCGCTGGCTGAGGCGGAAATTATCCTTGGAGGAACCGTTTATGAAATTCCCTGTCACCAACAGCCGGTCTTCGCAGGCGTCTGCGAGGGGCAATCCTTCCCCGAGGCGGAAACCTGGTGTCCCCGCCACATTTGCCCGCCCTTAACCTCCGGCATGACCGAGGAAGAGGCCCAACGGGTCGGCGCGGCGCTGGTCAAAGTCTTGAGTTAGCCCGGGTCGGGTGTGTTAGGGCCCAGCCCTAACGCGCCCCAGCGCCGGAATTGAACGCATTTTAATTCAGGAGAAACTATGTCCCCCACGCTCTATGACGCCGACTTTAACCAGTGGCTTGAAGAAACCGCCAAAAGCCTAAAAGCCGGTAACTTCCAAGCTCTAGACCTAGAAAACCTCATCGAGGAGATCGAATCCATGGGACGCAGTGATAAACGGGAAATCAAAACCCGTTTAATCGTTTTGCTCATGCACTTGCTCAAACATAAGTATCAGTTTCAAAGGCGGACGACAAGCTGGATTGTGACCATTAACGAACAACGGCGCCAGATTAAAGCTGTCCTCAAAGATAGTCCCAGCCTAAAACCCTATATTCAAAAAGAGCTTGGAGATTGCTATGAAGACGCCCGCAAGGATGCGGCCAAGGAAACCCGACTTCCCGTCGCGACCTTTCCCTCAGAATGCCCCTTTACCCAGGAACAAATCCTAGATCCCGACTATTTCCCCAGCGCTTGACCTCACACTCGTCCTGTTTGGGAGCATCCCAGATTTACACAGGCAAGATTCTTGTTCTACTTAATTTAGGAGAAGCCATGTCCCCCACACTCTATGACACCGACTTTAACCAGTGGCTTGAAGAAACCGCCAAAAGCCTAAAAGCCGGTAACTTCCAAGCTCTAGACCTAGAAAACCTCATCGAGGAGATCGAATCCATGGGACGCAGTGACAAACGGGAAATTTATAATCGCCTGAAAGTTTTATTGACGCATCTCCTGAAATGGAAATATCAATCTGATAAGCAAAGCAATAGCTGGGAATTAACGATTGATGAACAACGAGAGCAAATTAAGTTGGTGATCAAAGATAGCCCTAGCCTTAAACCCTACTTCAAAGAAAATTTGGCTGATTGCTATCAAGACGCTATTCGTAAAGCGGCCAAGGAAACCGGACTTCCCGTCGCGACCTTTCCCTCGGAATGCCCTTTTACCCAGGAGCAAATCTTAGATCTCAATTACTTCCCCACTGCTTGACCTCACACTTGCCCCGACTGGCCTTCGGCGCCGGTTTACCTACAGGAATGCCGCCCAAAAGAAAGCCTTTTTCGACCGATAGGGTGAGTGAATGGGGGTTGAACGCAATCAAATGACGACCTCCCCCCTCCTTTGGAGCGAATCTAAGGCTTCAAAATAGCGCCGAAATCCCCCAGCAGACGGGCGTGGTTGCGGATCAATCCCAACAGGTTTAATCGGTTAGTCCGGATCTCTTCTTCCTCCGCCATCACCAACACGCTCTCGGCGCCGTCGAAAAAGTCCGCCACGGCGGGGGTAATGGCCGCGAGGGCGGAGAACCAGGCGTCGTAGTTCTGGCTGTCTCGGGCGCTCTCGGTTTCCGGGAGGAGAGTCAACAGCGCCTCATAGACCTGGGTTTCCGAAGATTTTTCAAACAACTCCGGTCGAATCGCCGCTCGGGGGTCTAAAACCGTCACGGGTAAAGTTCCTTTTGCGCCTAGACGGGCGGAGCGGTTCACCGTTTCGTAAACCTGCTGAAGGCGGTTGTCCTGACGGATCTGTTGGAGGAACCGGGCCCGTTTTAAGAGATCCAAGCTATCGGCTAAGGCCCGCGCTTGGGCCGCGGGATCGTCGTCCCCTAAAACCGCTTTTACCAAATCGTAATCAATGCCCTGTTCGTCCTGAAGCAGGGTTTGGAGACGCTGGCAAAAGAAAGCGGTCAAATTCTCTAGGGGGGACGGGCGTTCTGGGTGGGCGGTGACAAAATCGGCGCAACCCCGGGCCAACAGTTGCCCGAGATCCAAATCCAGTTGGGCGTTCCAGATGACGTTAATCACCGCGTTGGCCGCCCGCCGCAGGGCGAAGGGATCGGAGGAGCCGGTGGGCAGTAAGCCAATGCCAAAAATACTGATTAAGGTGTCTAAGCGGTCGGCGATGCCCACCACCTGACCCGTTAACGAGGCGGGTAGATCGTCGTCCTGATGGCGGGGCAGATAATGCTCAAAAATGCCCTGGGAGACCGCTAGGGGTTCGCCGCTAACTTCGGCGTATTTTTGCCCCATGACCCCCTGAAGCTCGGGAAATTCATAGACCATCTGGGTGACTAAATCCGCTTTGCAAAGCATGGCGGCGCTTTCTAGCTCGTTCCGTTGTCCTTCCGGCAGTTGCAGTTGCTCGGCGATGGCCTGGGTCAGTTCCATAATCCGATCCACTTTGTCCCGCATGGTGCCCAGTTCTTCCTGAAAGGTGACGGTTTCCAGTTGGGGCAAATAACTTTCTAAGGGCTGGTCGCAGTCCGCTTGGTAAAAGAAACTAGCGTCCGCTAAGCGGGCCCGAATCACCCGCTCGTTGCCTTCGCTAATCACTTTCGCCTGGGCCGGAGCGCCGTTGCTGACGGTAATGAAATAGGGCAGGAGAGCGCCGTCCCCTCCCCGCACCGGGAAATAGCGCTGATGGGTGACCATCACCGTGGTGATCACCTCCGGGGGCAAGCGCAGAAACTCCGCTTCAAACTGCCCCGCCACCGCTGTGGGGTATTCCGCCAAGTGGGTCACTTCCGCCAGTAACGTTGGGGGCATGTCCGCCGTCCCCCCCAACTCCTGAGCTTTAAGTTGAATTTGAGTTTTGATTAACTCCCGGCGCTGTTGGGGCTCGGCGAGAACGAAAGCTTTTTCTAGGGCGTCGGCGTAATCCTTCGCTTGGGCTAAACTCACCGGCGCCGGGTGAAGAACGCGATGTCCCTGGGAAACCCGATCCGCCTTGAGGGAGCTGGAGCCGTTGACCAACTCTAGGGGTAAAACCTGGTCGTCCAACAGCGCCGTTAGCCAACGAATGGGACGAGGAAAGCGCAACTCTCCGTCTCCCCAACGCATAAAGCGCCGCCCTTCCAAGGATTGGAGCCAAGTTAAGGCCAACTGGGGCAGAAGCTCGGCGCTGGCTTGGCCGGGCAACTGTTTGCGGGCAAAGAGAAAAACGCCCTTGTCCGTCCGCCGTTCTTCGAGAGCCGCCAGCGCCGCGCCCTGTTTCT
Source organism: Cyanobacteriota bacterium (assembly GCA_035285965.1). Classification (GTDB taxonomy): domain Bacteria; phylum Cyanobacteriota; class Cyanobacteriia; order Cyanobacteriales; family Microcystaceae; genus Synechocystis. Next base: position 5,456 of record JAYKIZ010000245.1, read on the forward strand.
TAGCGAAGCCCAGAAGCGCCGGGGTGGGTTCTCCGTTTTGATAGGCGGCGCTCAGGGGCGGCCCTTTAATGTCCTCTTCCCGATCCGGTTGGCGCTCCGGGAGTCCCGTCAGTAAAACCGCTAGGCGCCGGGGAGAGCCGTAGAATCGCAAAGCTTCGGGTTCTAAAGACTGCTCCGCCAAACTCCGGGGAATCCGCTCCCGCCACTGCTCCAGGGCGCTGTGGACAAAATCCGCCGGCAGTTCTTCGGCGCCGATCTCAAATAAAAAGGTGGGGCGGGGCATGGGTTAGGGAGACGTCAAGGGCTAATGAGGGCATTGTATCAAGAAGCCGGAGTCTGGGACGTTTCCCTGGGGTTTCGTCTTCCCTGAGGATTCCGCCCGCCAATTGTGGTATAGTCATAGATCGCAAATCAAGCGTTACCTTTATCAAAGCTTTTCCCAGACGTTAGACCTATGGCGTTAACCCAAGTCCGTAAGCAAGAATTAATGGCCGAGTACCAAGTCCACGAAACCGACACCGGCTCTCCCGATCTCCAAGTGGCGCTCCTGACGGAGCGGATCTCCCAACTGACGGGTCACCTGCAAACCAATCCCAAGGATCACGCCTCCCGGCGGGGTCTGCTGAAAATGATCGGTCAGCGCCGTCGTCTTTTGGCCTACATTAACAGCCAGGAACCGGAACGTTACCAAGCCCTGATCAAACGCCTCGGTATTCGCCGCTAACCCTCACTATGGCCGAGAATCCCCGTCCCCGCCTGCCCTTTGAAGGCAAAGCTAAGAAGAAAGCGCCCAAGGCGGCGCCGCCCCCCCCCGGTTCTCCCCGTCGCGCCCCAAAAACGAGCCAGAAGCCCCAGGGCGCGATTCCCGAAGCCGTCAGTAAACGGATGGTGACCCGCATGGCGCTTTTCTCGGGTGTTCCCACGGGCTTGGGGATGTTGTCTTTTGTGGCTTTTTACTTCATTGTCAGTCAAGACTTACTAGAAATCCCCACCTACGTCGTCTTTGCCGTGAGTCTCCTCTGTTTTGGTCTGGGGGTGCTGGGTCTCAGTTACGGCGTTTTTTCCACCGCCTGGGACGAAGAGGAGGGGGGCAGTTTTTGGGGCTGGTCGGAATTTAAGCTCAATCTGGGGCGGACGCTGAGCGCTTGGCGAGCCGCCAGAGCGATGGAAAAAAAGTCTTAGGATTCTATGGCCGCTCAGGATCAGAAGCATCCCCAGGAAAAAAAGGATCAAGAAACCGTGGATCGTCTTCTGCGCTCCAGCCCCGATCCCCGTAGTTTAGGCGACCTCGCCCGTTTGCGGATTCGCTATAAGAACTTTCCCGGCGCTCGGGCCCTCCAACGGGATTTAGACCAAGTTCTCCAACGGTGGGCGCTGTCGGAAGAAGAGCTTTTCGCCCAGACCCGCCAACTCTACGCTCAGGATCGGGTCTATCCTCTCCGGCGGGGCGAGGAACAGCAGGATTGGAGTTAGCCCAACGGCTCTAGAGAAGCGATCACTCCCGTCATCCCCGTTAACGTCCGGGGCGGCAGTTCCGGCCAACACAGCGCCAGCGCCGGCGCTCCGCACTGGCGGGCCATGGCGATATCTCCCTGGGCGTCGCCGATCATCAGCGTTCGTTCCGGTTTCACCCCTAATAAGTCGCAAACCTGTTGATATAAAGCCGGGTCGGGCTTGGCGTAGGTTAAATCCGACCCCATTAAGACTTGGAAATAGGGCGTTAACTGGTGACTGCGAACAAACTTTTCCACCACCGCCGTCCGGGCCGCGGAGAGAATCGCTAATTTAAAGCCTCCCTGCCGGAGGCGCTCTAGACAGTCTCTCACTCCGGGGAATAAAGCGCCGCTGGCGGCAACCTGTCGATCCGCTTCTTCAAAACTGGTTTGGGCCAGAGATAGGCACTCAAACCATCCTAATCTTTCCTGGGCCAAAATAACGGCGCTGGCGATTTGACAATCCCGGCGACTCCCCACCGCCATCAGTCCCGCCGGGTCGAGTTCCCCGTCCCGATACCCCAGCGCCGGAGCAAGTCTTTGACTGACGCCAGGACAGTGGCTTTCTAGCGCGTCTAAACGGGCCTCTGTCAGGCGAACTAAGTAGTCCCAGGAATTTTCCAGGGTGCCGTCTTTATCAAAAATAACCGCTTGACAGTCGGGAAACACGAGGGAACCGCAGTGGAGGGTCGGCATAAACCAGAAATATTGCTGAAATCACAACCAAAGTTTAAGTCTTCGGGTGGAAGTGCTGAAAGCCGGACTCGAAAGAGAGGGATTCTTTTAATCCCGGCGCTAATTCTAAGTAAACCGTTGGCTCCGTCGTCGTCTCCCCAATGATTGCGGCGCCGTCCCCGAGGGTTGCCGTTAAAATTTCCGCCTCTCCCCGCGGCAAACATAGCGCCAATTCAAAATCTTCGCCGCCGTAAAGCGCCCATTGACGGGCCCGCTCCGGGCCAACCCAGTCTTGTAAACCGGCAGGTAGGGGCAAGGACGTAATCCGAGCGCCGACGCCGCTGGCCCGACAGAGTTGTAAGACCGCGTCCGCTAAACCGTCGCTACTGTCCATTCCGGCCGTTCGCTCCCAGCCGAACTCCCGTAGAAGGGCCGCCACATCCAAGCGGGGCCGGGGGCGCCGGTGGGCGAGAATCCAATTTTGGCTCAAATCCGGCGGCGCTTGAGTCTGTCTTTCGGGGTGGAGCAGTAATTCCAGCCCCGCCTTAGACGCGCCGTGAGCGCCGGTTACCACAATCGCGTCCCCCGGCTGGGCGCTAGAGCGCCGGAGCGCCTGTCCCGGAGAGACTGTTCCTAGGGCGGTAATGGCTAGCATGGCGACGGGAGAACGGGAGAGGTCGCCCCCCAAAATCGGCGCTTGCCAAGGATCGAGACAGGCTCGCAGACCCCGGTATACTTCCTCCACCCAAAACAGAGAACGGTCGCCCGGCAGAGCTAACCCGACGGTTATCCCTAGGGGGGCGGCGCCCATGGCCGCTAAATCCGATAAATTAGCCGCCGCGGCTCGCCAGCCCACATCCGCCGGCGCCGCGGTGAGATCGTTAAAATGAACGCCCTCCACCAGAAGATCGGTCGTGACGACTAACTCTTGTCCGGCGCCAGGGTCAATAACGGCGCCGTCGTCCCCAATCGCGAGGGGCGGACAAAAGTCTTGCACTCGTTTGAGTAGGGCTTGTTCGCCTAAATCCCGGAGTTGAGGAAAATGGGTCATAACACTTAATCTATACACTCTCCCCGAGCAAGGGGAACCTTAACTAGAGCTTCTTTATAATCTACTCCTGGGTCAGTTGAGCGAAGGGAGTCAGGGATTAAACCCCAAAGATTAAAGTTAGCCCGCGACGCGATAAGATCTCCTAGATCTGTTCTTTTTCCCCTCCTGAATGTTATCCCGTCAACTCAACTATCTCAGCGGTCTTGGTCTCAGCGCCGCGATTACCGTTTTAGTGCACCAAACCCTAGCGTTGGCGGAAAATATTCCTGTGAATCCGGCGCCGTCGGGTCGGATTAATAGCTTTCAGGCTTTGATTTTAGGCTTAGTGCAGGGATTGACGGAGTTTTTACCCATCAGTAGCACCGCCCATCTGAAGGTGATTCCTCTCGCCCTGGGCTGGGCCGATCCGGGGGTCTCCTACACCGCCGTGATCCAGTTGGGAAGCATCGCCGCTGTCATCTGGTATTTTTGGGACGATTTGCGGCAAATTAGTCTCGGGATGGTCAAGGCGCTTCGCACCCAGAATTACCAGTCCCTAGAGTTTAAACTGGCGCTGGGGATCGGTCTAGGAACCCTGCCCATTGTCGTCGAGGGTCTATTGTTAAAGATCTTTGTGCCGGACTTCGATAATTCTCCCCTCCGCAGTCTCACCACCATCGCCCTGGCCTCCATTGTCATGTCCCTCCTCTTGGCGCTGGCGGAAAAACTCGGCTCCCACCGGCGCCCCTTTGAGCGACTGACTTGGAAGGACGGGATTTGGATGGGTCTGGCCCAATCCCTGGCGCTGATTCCGGGGGTGTCTCGCTCCGGCTCCACCCTGACGGCGGGGCTGTTTATGAATCTGGAGCGAGCGGCGGCGGCCCGGTTTTCCTTTTTGTTGGGCATTCCCGCCATTACCCTAGCGGGGCTGGTGGAATTTAAAGATGTGTTTAAAACCGGCGTGGCGCCAGATACGGTGTTGCCCCTTTTGGTAGGTGTCGTTTCTTCGGCGGTTTTTTCTTATTTGGCCATTGCCTGGCTGATCAAGTTTCTCCAGAAACGCAGTACTTGGGTCTTTGTTTGGTATCGCTTGCTTTTCGGCGCCTTGATTTTGCTGGGGGGTCTCGGCGCCGCTCGGACGCCTTAAGCCGCCACCAGCGCCTGAAGTTGCTGGGAAATGTCCTCCGGCGCTCGGTGGCCGTCAATGGATTGCAGTTTACCCTGGGTTTGGAAATAGTCCGCTAGGGGCGCCGTTTTTTCCCGATAGACTTCCAAACGGTGGCGGATGGTGGCTTCGCTGTCGTCGGCCCGTCCCCGCAGGAGCAGGCGCTGGACAATCACTTCATCTGGTACTTGGAGGTTAATCACCCATTGAATCTGGTGGGTAATTTCTTCGAGGAGACGGTCTAAAAATTCCGCCTGGGGCACGTTGCGGGGGAAACCGTCGAGAATCCAACCCTTTTGGGCGTCTTCCTGTCCCAGGCGCTCGCGGATTAAACCGAGAATTAACTCATCGGGGACTAATTCCCCTTTATCCATATAACTCTTGGCCGCGGCGCCGAGGTCGGTCTGATCGCTGATGGCTTGCCGGAGCATATCCCCGGTGGAAATGTGGGGAATGCCCAGATTTTGGGCCAGCACTTGCGCTTGGGTGCCTTTTCCAGATCCGGGGGCGCCGAGAAAAATCAAGCCTTGAGTCATTAGATTTTTTTCCTTAAGTTGAATAGTTATAAAGAATTTAAATAAAGCGGTAGAGGGTGTTAGGCGTAGTCGTAATGCGCCCGGAATGTCGAGCTTCGGCTACGCTCAGCCCTCGTGCCCTGAGCGTAGCGGCCCCTGAGCAACGCCGAAGGGCGCCCCTCGATCTGTTCCTTACTCGCAAGAATACGGCTATAGGGGGGATCGAATCATAGGATGTGTTAAGCGAACCCCCCAAGGGTTTAGTTTTAAGGCGTTACTAATCCGTCTTAATCATCCCCTCATAGCGCTGGGAGATGACATAGGTTTGGATCTGTTT
>JAYKIZ010000246.1:0-2874 GCA_035285965.1 Cyanobacteriota bacterium
GTTCCAAAATTTTGAGGGTGACTCCGTTCACTTCTACCGCCATACCGGGACGGACGGCGCTGGTTAAATTCCCTTTTTGGTCGTAGAGAATCAAGGTTCCCTGCAAATCCTTGGTTAAAAGCGCCACCCCTTCGCTCAAATCCGTTTTCGTGGGAATCCAAGCGCCCCAGAGTTTGCCGCCGTTTTCCGTGGCCAAGGGCGCCATGGGTAGTTGAAAAATAGGGCTGTTGTTAATTTGCGCCTTCACCCCGGCGACGCCCCAGTTGGTTTGGTAAAAGGTGACGCCCCGGTAGCGGAGGGGATGGTTAACGGAGATGGTTTTTCGGTCTTGCTCCTGACCCTGGTTATCAATGACCGATAGATCAGAGTAAAATTGATCGATAATTCCATCGGGGGTGTAATCGATCCAAAAGCGATTAACCCGAATCCCCCAATCCTGGGGAATGCGAGCGCCGGCTAAGGGCCCCGCTTCAATAATATTTTTCACCTGAAAAGAACTGCCGCTTGGCGCCATTTCCTGGGCCAAAAACCCCCCCAAAGCGCCCCAAATCGCGCCGCCCAGAATAATTAACAGGGCGATATGGACAATAATGGGCCCCACCTTGCCCAGACGACCCTTGCGGGCGTAAAGCGCCGAGGGGGAGTCGGGGTCGGGAAAGACCCGATAACCTCTTTTTTCCAGTAAGGGAGCCAGCGCCGTTAAATCAACCCCGGTTAAAGACTGCCGCCAAGCCAATTTTTCCAACTGTCGGGAGCGCCGGTAAAACTGCCAGCGGTCCACCGCCTTCAGCGCCGGCAGTTGGCGCCGGAAGGTGCAGGCCGTCAAACTGGCGCCGAGGAGGACGAGGAGGGCCAGGAACCAAGGGGTTTGGTAAACATGATTTAAGCCCAGATTGAGGATGAACCGCCAAGTGACAAAACCAAACAGCGCCTGCGCTTCCGGGTAGTTGCTTTGGTAAAAGTCTAGGGTTTCCCCCTGTTCGATTACGGTGCCGCTGACGCTAAACAGGGCGATCAATAAGAGCAAGGCGATGGCCAGTCGGAGATCCGCCAACAGTTGCAGAAGTTTACGGCCCGCGAGGGGGAGAGAAGGGGGGGCGCTAGCGGTGGGAACCATGCTGGTCAATGAAAAAACGGGCGTAGGCGAGGGCGTCTTCCTTGGATTGTACCTTACCCTCGATTTGGGCTACTTGTACTTCTGTGAGCAGTTTGCCGATCAGGGGGCCGGGTTTGAGTCCGAGGCCTTGGATTAAATCGGCGCCGGAGACGGGATTTTGGGGATGGGCCCGGGCGTCCTCAGGGTCGAGAAAATGGGTCAGGAGTTTAAGAATCAGGTCATGATCCGGCTCCGGGGCATGGGCCAGGGCGTAGAGGACAAAGAGGGGTAAGTATTTCCCCGCTTCTAAAAAGAAAAAATACTGTAGTCTCGGACTTTGGGGCAATTCCGGTTTCTGGGAGGCGGGGTAGGCTCGCAAAATGGCGCCTACGGCCCGGATTTCTTGGCGGGAGTACTTTAACCGCTCCAGTTCCGCCTCCGCTCCCTCCGGGTCGGCGCTGGTCAAACTGGCTAATTTCGCCAGGGCGATGCCTTTTTTTCCCAAAGCGTCCAAGAGCGCCTGCCGTTGGGGCAGATCCAGTTGAGTCTTCAGACGAGCTAGGGCCAAGTCAATGCAACAGAGCGTATTTAAAGACTCTCGGGTCGCCTGGGGAAACCAGGGCGCTAGCAAACCGTCCTGAAAGGCGGCCCAGAGCCAGGCGCTGCCCCTGGGACTCCCCAATAGGTAGTTAAACTCCGCCTGGGCCCGCTCCGCCGCCACCCCCGCGATTAACGGCGCCAGTTGTCGCAGAGCCAAGTGAGTTTCAGGATCCAGTTGAAATTGCAACTGGGCCGCCTGGCGGTAGGCCCGGAGGAGCCGCAGGGGATCGTCCCGCAAATTAGCGAGGGAGATCATTTTGAGAACGGCGTTCCCTAAATCCCGACGCCCCTGTTGGGGATCGATAATTGCCTCCCGGTGGAAGTTGTAGGCGATGGCGTTCACCGTAAAGTCTCGGCGCCCCAAATCCTGCTCCAGCGTCGCGCCCTCCTGGCGGGCGAAATCCACCGTTCCCAAGGGAAAGACCACCCGAGCGATCTGTCTAGCCCGGTCTAGCGTCACAAACCCGGCGCCGTAACGGCTGGCGATGGTTTTCGCCGTTTCCACCGCGTCGCCGGGGAGCACAAAATCCCAATCTAAATACTCCCGACGGCGCTCCAGCAGGGCGTCCCGCACGGCGCCGCCCACCAAGCAGGCCGACCTGGGCAGTAAATCCAGATCAAAGGGCAGTTGTTGGCGCAAACGGGTCAGGGCGGGGGCGGAACAATACAGCATGGAGCGGCGGGGCGAACTCTTTCAAACTCATGATTTTGGCCCGATCTTTCAGTCTAGGCGAAAGTCCGGCAGAATGGAAAAATTACAGGTTTTTGTAGCTCGGGTTCTATGCGCCGTCACCATTCTCTCCAGCGCCGACTTCTCCCCAATGGCATTGTCCTGGTGCTGGCGGAAAACCCGGCGGCGGATCTAGTGGCGGGGCGGATTTTTCTCCGTCGGGCCGGCGCCTGTTGGGATTCCTTACCCAAGGCGGGCCTCTCTCAATTGTTAGCCACGTTGATGATCAAGGGAACCCCCTCCCTCTCGGCCCAGACCGTGGCCGAAACCGTGGAATCCCTCGGCGCTCACCTGGGGAGCGAAGCGGCTAGCGATTATTGGGTGATTAACCTCAAAACCATTGCGGCGGATTTCCCCGCCATTTTGGCGCTGGCGACCCGACTGCTCCGGGAGCCGGCTTTCCCCGAGGAAGAGTTGCGACTAGCCCGACGCCAAACCCTGCAAACCC
>JAYKIZ010000247.1:0-4643 GCA_035285965.1 Cyanobacteriota bacterium
GGCAAAACAAGAGCCTCTAGCCCTTGTCGGGTCAACTGCTCGAGGCGCTCCTGGGCGAGATGGTTTTGGGTAAAGGTTCCCGCCTGAATGGTCTGATCCGTTTGGCTCACATAGGCTAGGGGTTCGATTTGCTTAACCTGGGCCAGCAGACGGGGAGAATCCCCCTTCACCTGCACCCGGTAGAAAATAGCGCCGTTAGGGGAAACGGGCGATTGTCGCGGGGAGGAGGGTTCAGGAACAGGGGCTTGGCTCTCTAGCGGCGGGGGAGCGGCGCCGTCTCGGCGAAAAATTAGCTCCGAAGGCTGGGGAGGGTTCTGCTGGAAGATCAACTCGGCCTGAGCAGACTGGGATAAAACTTGGGGCGGAGGGGGAACCGTTAGGGGAGCCTCCCCGTCATTGACGATAGAAGGGGGCAAAGGAGAGGGAACGGCCAGAATGGGCGGGGTCTGTGAACACAAGGAAAAGAAAACGCCGCCGCTCAGGTTGATTCCCCCCAGAAGAAGGATCTGCCAAAATAGTTTATTCTGAATGGTCATCGTCTAAGTCGCTCCTCAATAACCGCGAAACGCAGATGTCGCTTGCCCCCAACGCCCTGGACCAGTGGGGACGTTCTGGAGCTAGACTTTTTGGATCGATTAATTCTCCCACTGTTATCCTAAGCGACTCTCGCGCTTTCGTTGAAACAATGACGCTTTCCTTGGAGTCGTCCCCAGCGCCGGTTCTTGCCATCGAAACCAGTTGCGACGAAACCGCCGTGGCCATTGTGGCTGGGCGACGGGTTCTCAGTAATGTGGTGGCTTCCCAAATCGCCGCTCACCAAGACTACGGGGGCGTGGTGCCAGAGGTAGCCTCTCGACAACATTTGCTCTTGATTAACGCCTGTTTAGCTCAAGCGCTGGAGGAAGCCCGGACAGACTGGGCCGACATCGGCGCCGTGGCCGCCACTGTGGCTCCGGGGCTAGTGGGCGCGTTGATGGTGGGGTTAACGGCGGCGAAAACCCTAGCGCTCTGTCGCCAGAAGCCTTTTTTGGGTGTGCATCATCTAGAAGGGCATATTTACGCCAGCTACCTGAGCGAACCGACCCTAGAGCCGCCCTTTCTCTGTTTGTTGGTCTCCGGCGGTCACACCAGTTTAATTGAGGTCGAAGCCTGCGGCGTCTATCGACAATTAGGAACCACTCGGGACGACGCCGCGGGGGAAGCCTTTGATAAGGGCGCCCGACTTTTGGGCTTGAGCTATCCGGGGGGGCCCGCCATTGACCGGGCGGCCCAAGGGGGCAATCCCCGGGCCTTCGCCTTCCCGGAAGGGCGTATTTCCCTCCCCGGCGGCGGCTACCACCCCTACGACTCCAGTTTTAGCGGTTTGAAAACGGCGCTTCTGCGGCGGGTTAAGGCCCTGCAAGAGACGGAAGACCCCCTACCGGTCGCGGATTTGGCGGCCAGTTTTCAAGACGCCATCGCTCGAGCTTTGACCCAAAAAACCCTCCGTTGCGCTCAGGATCACGGACTGAAAACCCTCGTGGTGGGCGGCGGCGTCGCGGCCAACAGCGCCCTGCGGGCCCGTCTCCAAGAGGCCTGCCAGGAAGCCGGAATTCAGGTTTACTTTCCGTCTCTAAAATTTTGTACGGATAACGCCGCCATGATTGCCTGCGCGGCCGCGGCCCATTTTGAACGGGGGGAGCGGTCCTCCTTAGAGCTGGGCGTTCAATCCCGATTATCCCTAGAGGCGACGCCGAGTCTTTACGGCGCTTGACTCCCAGGGCAAAAGTTTCGGCTCCAGTGTTCTGGGCGCGACCGAGAGAAGACTCTCAACATGAAGAAGCGCCTTTTCTACGTCGCCTAACGGGATGGAACAGCGCCGATGATCAACGAAATTTGCGTTAGGATTAAAGCCTTGATTTCTGGGCAGGAGGTGCCAAGCAATGAGTTCTCTTGTTGTTAACATAAACGCTCTGCAATTATCGGATCAAGAGTTTTATCAACTCTGCCAACAGAACCGAGAACTCCGCTTTGAGCGCACTCGTCAAGGAGAGTTAATCATTATGCCCCCCACCGGCGGAGAAACCAGTCATCGTAATCTGGAAATCGCCTATCAGCTTCAAGCTTGGAGTCGTAGCAATGGATTAGGTATCGCCTTTGATTCTTCGGGAGGCTTTAAACTGCCCAACGGCGCCGATAAATCCCCCGACGCGGCGTGGATTCCCCTAGAGAAATGGACGGCGCTGAGCGGCGCTGAACAACAGGGGTTTGTGCCCCTTTGCCCCGATTTTGTGATTGAACTGCGCTCTCCCAGCGATAATTTAAAGACCCTACAGGAAAAAATGGCGGAGTATCGAGATAACGGCGCTCGTTTAGGCTGGCTGATTAATCGCCAAAGCCGGGAAGTGGAAATCTATCGTCAGGGTCAAGCGCCGGAAATTGTGCGCAATCCCAATTTTCTCTCGGGGGAAGCGGTTTTACCGGGGTTCACCCTCGATTTAACTCCCATTTGGTGATCCTGATCATTAAATTCAGGGTAAAAGTATTTTGACATTAGTGTATAGACGGCGCTGTTCCTCCGGTTCCCCTCCAAGGAGGGGAAAGGGGTGGGTATAGTCGCGTTGGAACCCACCCCCCAACCCCCTCCCGAGAGGGGGCTTTTATTCCTCCCCCGCCTCCAAAGCGCCGGATTTTGCGTTAGGATTTAAACCCTTGATTCCTTGGCGGGAGCCGCTAGCTCATGAGTCCCCTCATCCTGAACCTGGACGCTCTGCAATTATCCGACCCCGAGTTTTATCAACTCTGTCAACAGAACCGAGACCTCCGGTTTGAGCGCAGTCGTCAAGGAGAGTTAATTATTATGCCCCCCACCGGCGGAGAAACCGGGAATCGTAATCTGGAAATCGCCTATCAGCTTCAAGCTTGGAGTCGTAGTAATGGATTGGGGATTGCTTTCGATTCTTCCACGGGATTTAAACTCTCCAACGGCGCCGATAAATCCCCCGACGCGGCTTGGATTCCCCTAGAGAAATGGACGGCGCTGAGCGCCGCGGAAAAACAAGGTTTTGTGCCCCTTTGCCCCGATTTTGTGATTGAACTGCGCTCCCCCAGCGATAATTTAAAGACTTTACAGGAGAAAATGGCGGAATATCGAGATAACGGCGCTCGTTTAGGCTGGCTGATTAATCCCCAAAGCCGGGAAGTGGAAATCTACCGTCAAGGTCAAGCGCCGGAAATTTTGTGCGATCCTAATTTCCTCTCCGGGGAAGCGGTTTTGCCGGGGTTCACCTTGGATTTAACTCCCATTTGGTAATCATCTTTTTAAGAGCTAGGAGTCAATTATGAGTTCTCTAATCCTGAACATGGACGCTCTGCAATTATCCGACCAGGAGTTTTATCAACTCTGTCAACAAAACCGAGATTTACGGTTTGAGCGCAGTCCTCAAGGAGAGTTAATCATTATGCCCTCCACCGGCGGTGAGACGGGAGAACGCAACTCGGAGATTAATTATCAATTAAGGGATTGGAATAAAAAATCTCAACTGGGTAAGGTCTTTGATTCTTCCACGGGATTTAAACTCCCCAACGGCGCCGATAAATCCCCCGATGCGGCTTGGATTCCCCTAGAGAAATGGACGGCGCTCAGGCGGGAAATCATGCGCTGGGATTCAATCGAGCGACTTTAGTGCGGGCTAACACCTCGACTTACCTGATTGTTAACGATGGGGTTGCAGGCTTCCAAAGTGCCAACGATTTGGGGATTAACCTTACCGACTTTAGGAACCATCACAGTGGCGACTTTCTTTGTCTGGGAATCCGGCGCGACTTTGCCCTATTTGACGGAAAAAACAGTACTTTAGCGGCTGAGGGGGCGGAGCGCCTGGGCTAAATGCTCAAGAGCGCCGTGGGTCTGGATTTCCCGCTCTAAGGACTGACCCGCGGAGAGGAGTTGACTGAGGCCCCGGAGCAAGCGCCGGAGGTCGTCCCGGAGGGCGGGGTTGCCGGTGAGTTGTTCGATGTCGGCGGAAATTTTTTCGAGGTTTTGTAAACTGGTGCGGGCGGAATCTAAGAGTTGTTGCAGGAGCAGAAGGGGTTCCGGTTGACTGAGTTGGGCGCTGACTCCGGTGAGGTTTTGGCTAATGTCCTTGGCGTTGGCCGTCAGGATTTGCAGGTTAGCCAGCAGGGTTCGGATTTCTTCTTGGGTTTGGGGATCGTCTAGGTTGACCAATAGGCGCCGGAGGGGCGGATTCAGGGTTTTTAAGAGACCCTGGAGGTCGGCGCTGAGGGTTTGGACACTGTCGAGGGTGGTTCCTAGGCGCTGTTCATTGCCCTGGATCAGGGTTTCCACCTGCCGACCCAGACGACTGGCTAATACTAAGGTGGCGTCCAGGTCTTCAATTAGTCCTTCCCGCCGCAGTTCCCCTAGGGTCTGGGTCACTTCCGAACTCAGGGTAATGGCTTCGGAACTGAGGCTATCCACTTGACCCAGGGTTTGATCTAAGCGAGTCAGAGTTCGTTTCAGGTTGCTGAGAACCTGGGTGTTTTTTACTTCTCCGAGCAGTTGGCGCCCGTCCCGACTTAGGGCCTTGACGTCGCCGAGGAGTCCGGGGGTTTGTTCCGTAATTTCTCCTAGCGCCTGAATCACCTGGGGATTATCCAGCAAT
>JAYKIZ010000248.1:0-4840 GCA_035285965.1 Cyanobacteriota bacterium
GTTGCTCCCGACCGCGCCGACCCGAATATTATTACCCTGGGCACCGTCCTGAAACCCAGAACCATTGATCCCGCCGATACCTACGATCTGGCGGGGTTAATGGTTATCTATAACTTGGGGGAAACCCTCTACACCTACAAATTGGGAACAACAGAACTACAGCCCCAACTGGCGGCGGACTTTCCCCAACTGAGCGCCGACGGTCTCCGCTATACCATTCCCTTAAGAACCGGGGTCAAGTTCCACGACGGCGCCGCTTTTAACGCCGAGGCCATGGCCTTTTCCCTACGGCGCTTTATCGAAAACGGTGGCGAGCCTTCCTTTTTGCTGGCGGATACCGTCGATCAGATTGAAACTACGGGAGAGTATGAGTTAACCCTGACGTTGAAAAAGCCCTTCGCCGCGTTTCCCGCTCTCTTAGCCTTTCCCGGCGCCTGCGCGGTTTCTCCCCAAACTTATGAACTCGGAGAGGGGAAATTTTTACCGGATCAATTTGCGGGCACTGGCCCCTACCAACTGGCCAGTTTCAGTAGCGATTCCCTCAAATTAACGCCCTTCCCGGACTACTGGGGTGAAAAGCCCAAAAACCAAGGCGTTAACCTGCAACTTTTCCCCGGCAACCCCGCTAACTTGTTTAACGCCTTCCGCACCGGCGCCGTGGATGTGGCCTATCAATCCCTGGTGGCCCAACAGGTGAAGACCCTTCAGGCTGACGCTGAACAGGGCCGGGGTCAGGTGATCTCAGCGCCGGGCTTAGTGATTAATTTTTTGGCGCTCAACACCCAACAACCGGCGCTGAAATCTCCCCAGGTTCGCCAGGCCATCGCGGCGCTGGTGGATCGGGATCTCCTCAATGAACGGGTCATGCGGGGGTTAGGAGAACCTTTATATAGCTTAATTCCCAACAGTTTCAGCGCCTACCAACCCGCCTTCCAGACCCGCTACGGCGCCGCCAATGCGGAGCAGGCGAAACAATTACTGAGAGAATCCGGCTTCAGCGCCGAGAATCCCCTGACGGTGCAAATTTGGCACTCCGCCACCTCCGTTCCCGCCAGTATGGTGGCCGCCATTCTCCGGGCCGTGGCCAAACGAGATCTAGAGGGGTTATTGGAATTTCAGCCCAATAGCATCGCCTCCGCGGCCTACTTTAAAAACGTGGGCAAGGGTTTATACGAAAGCTCCCTCTCTAACTGGTATCCCGACTTTTTAGACCCGGATAATTACATCTACCCCTTCCTCAGTTGCGCCCAGGGTTCCCCGGAAGAGGGCTGTATTGAAGGCGGCGCTCAAAACCAAGGCTCTTTTTATTACAATCCCCAACTCCTCGCTTTGATTGACCGTCAGCGCCGGGAACTGAACCCCGAGCGCCGGGACGAACTGCTAGGGGTGATTCAGGCGCTGGTGGCGGAAACCGTTCCCTACATTCCCCTCTGGCAATCCAAGGATTTCGCCTTCGCCCAAAACAATATTCAAGGCGCGGTGATTAATCCTAGCCAAACTTTTCCTTTTTGGACCATGGCGGCGCGGAGGGATTGAACCCCATCTTAATGGCTTGCCGCCAGTACCCCCTAAACAACTTTTAAACCCAATCCGTCGCGTCTTCCTCTTCCGCGGACTCCGGCGCCGGGGAGGGATTCTGGGGCGAAGTGATGACCCGATAGGGCGCCGTATAGACTCCTTCTGGGGAAGATTGCGTTTCTCTATCCCGATATTGGTAGCGATACACCGATCCCTCCTGGCGACTCTGGGGCGGCGCTTGCTCCCGTTCCAAGGGTTTTGGCTCCGCGGGCGGGGACGGCGCCGCTTCGGGTTCCGGCTCCTGCCAATCTTCAACTTCCGGGATGGGATTCCAGTCCCAAGTTTCCGCGGGCCCGGGAGTCTGGGGCGATTCCGCAGGCGCTGGCGGAGCGTAGCGAGAAGAGGCTGGAGCGTCCTGAGCGTAGCCGAAGGCAGGCCGACTCGGTTTGACGGCGCCGGGTCGGGAGGGTTGTCCCAGACGATAACAAGCGGGCAAAATTAACCCCAACACAAGGCCGACGAAGACAAACAAAACCACCCAGGCGCCGAGGGGAAGGGTGAGCTGAAACAGCGCCGTCTGGGCGCTATTGCCAAGGAAATAGAGCGGGATGGGTTCTCGATTTTGCAAGAGAAACAGACAACCCAGCCCCAATAGAAAAAGCGCGATTAACCCGGCCATACCCTGTGGGTCTTCCCCCAAAGAAGCGATTTTTACTCTAGCACGCCCTCGGGAGCGCCGGAGCCAAGGCGGGCCAGCTGTCGGAGTTTTAAGCCGAGGGCGGAATCGAGGCCGGAGGGACTAAAAGCGCGGATCGCTTGACCGGGGTGGCGGGGGCTTAGGGGAAACGTTTCCGGCTCGGCGACTGGCTCCGGCTCTATCGTTTCCGGCTCTCTAGAGCAAACCGGCGCCGGCAATTTCTCAGCCACCAGACGCTCAAAATCGGCGCTGAAATGGATGGCGGCCCGTCCCCGCTCTTGCCACTGAGCCAGTAAATGCTCCACGGAAATGGCTTTGTACCGGCCTTGGTAGAGGGCTTCAATCACCGCTAGGGAAATCCAATCCGGGGAAAACTGTTCTCGCCACTGTTCTAACAGGGTTAGGGGAGGCCGGCCTTTGAGGTCGAAGCGGTAGCTTTGGAGTAGCGCTAGGATCTGCTCAGTCTGAAGTTCGCGGGGAGAGGTCATGGAGGACGATTCACCTAAGACGGCGCCCTTAGTTTAGCCCCCTTTGAGACCGTCGGGAACTGAAGCCAGTCCGTTTTCGTCCTGGTCAAGTCACAAAAATTGTCTCTATTTTTATGCGTCCTCTCTTACTCCTGCTGGCGGTGTTGACTTTTTTTCCCCATCGGGTCGGGGCCCAAGCCCTTAAACCGGTAACCGCGCCGAGTTTGGAAACGGAGCTAGATCCTCAACTCTGGCGGACGCCAGCCCAACGCCAAGCCCTGCTTCAGGCCCTTAATCACAGTCTGCGTTACTTGCAAAGCCCCCAGGCGGCTAAAGCTTACCGAAATTACCCCATCCCCGGCGTTACCCGGGAACGGACTCGGCGCTCTCTCCTGCGGTTTCAAACCCTCTTAGCTCAGGCGAAAACCCCCCAGGCGTTGGAAGCGAGCCTAAAACGGGACTTTATTTTCTACCAAGCCCAGGGGCAGGATAATCAAGGGACAGTGCATTTTACCGGTTACTTTGAGCCGGTCTATCAAGCCAGCCGGCGCCGGAAGGGAGAGTATCAATACCCGGTCTATGGCTTGCCCAAAAATTTTAGCCGCTGGCCTAAACCCCATCCCACCCGGGCGGAACTGGAGGGGAGAGACGGCCGGGGCGGCCAACTCCAAGGCTCGGAACTGCTCTGGTTTTCCAGTCGCCTCTCGGCCTATTTAGTCCAAATCCAAGGCTCCGCCAAGATTAATCTGCTGGACGGCGCGCGACTCTCCCTGGCCTTCGCCGGGAGCACCGATTATCCCTATGTGAGTTTGGGCAAAGAACTGGTCAAAGACGGCGTTTTTCAAGCTGGAGAGGTGACTCTGCCCCTGATTCTGGACTATTTTCGCCAAAATCCTCAACAACTGAGCGTCTATATCCCTCGCAATCAGCGTTTTATTTTCTTCAAACTGGCCAGCGCCGGCGCTCCGGCCCAAGGAAGCATTGGCGTCCCCGTCACCGCGGAGCGCTCCATCGCCACGGATAAAAGCCTTATGCCCCCCGGCGCCTTGGCGCTCCTTCAGGCGCCGATTCCCGACGCTAATTTGCAAAAGCGAACGGTCAATCGCTTTGTCCTAGATCAGGATACCGGCAGCGCCATTAAGGGCCCCGGTCGAGTGGATATTTTTATGGGCACCGGCGAATTAGCCGGCGCTCGGGCGGGGTTAATGAGCGACGATGGAGTTTTGTATTATCTCATGGCGAAATAGGACGTTAACATGACCAACGCGTTTAAAACTCTCGGAATCACCGGCGCCGGGGGCAATGTGGGGAGAACCCTACAACGGAGCCTAGCGCCGGAGTACGAACTGCGGCTATTTGACCGAGCGCCGATCCGACCGGAGATCAGCGGCGCCGTTTACGCGGCGGATTTTGGGGAACCCGGCGCCTGGGCCGAGCAATTCCAAGGCCTCGACGCCCTGATCCATCTGGCGGGGGATCCCCGACCCAACGCCCCTGAGGCTTCCACCTATCGCAATAATTTCCGCGCCGCTAGCTATGTCTTTGAGGCGGCGCGACAAGCGGGGGTCAAAAAGATTGTTTTCGCCAGCTCCAATTTTTACCATGAAGGCGCTATCCGGCAGATCTTAACGGCGCCGTCTTCCGCTTTAATCCGGCTGGGGGATAACCCAACCCCCCTCTGCCTCTACGGAAAGTCGAAAGTGTTCGGGGAAGAACTGGGGCGCCATTACGCCCATCTGGGGGGACAATTCGCGGCGCTGCGCATCGGTTGGACGGTGCCGGAGGACAACCCGACCCGCTACTGGGGGGACTATATGCGGGCAGTATTTTGTAGTCACCGGGATTTAACGGGGTTTGTCCGGGCCGCATTAGCGATTGAGCGAGATTTTCTGACCGCCTTCGCCGTCAGCGCCAACCAACGGGGAATTTTCGACCTAGAAGAAACGACGGCGCTGTTAGGGTATAGCCCCCAGGACAACGCCGAGGCCTATGAGTCAATCCCCGGACGTTAAGTCCGTTTCCCCCCATTCTGGGCTACGGTGTACACACAAGTCTTTGGTTTTGTCATTAACCTTATCTCGCCCCCTAAATCCCCCAATTCTGGGGGACTTTGAACTCAGAAAAGCTCCGAACTCCCCCCAAAATTGGGGGGCTGGGG
>JAYKIZ010000249.1:0-17832 GCA_035285965.1 Cyanobacteriota bacterium
GGGAAGGTAAGACTTTCTCTAAAGAAAGCACATCCCAGTGAATCGTCAACCCCATTCAGCGACCAATACCTATTTGGTAGAGGCGTGGTGAGGAATCATCGCCCTTTAGGGCGGTGAGGATGTCAAAGTCTTCTGGAACTTGAACTATTCTAGGCTCATTGGAGGCGTAGCCCAAAGAATCATCTCCTCCCCCACCACCGGATTCCGAGCTAAAAGTTTCCCCTGGGGGGTTTCCAATCTCAGTTGGGTAAAGGTCAGACGCTGGGCCCTTTGCCAAAGGGTATTGGCCAGCGCCGTTTGTTTGCCGGTCGGCAAATTGAGCCAATCTTCCTTGAGGATTAAGGTTAAGCGGCGCCGGTCCAAATCCGGCTCGACTCGCACAATCAAATCCGGGGGGTAAGCCTGGGTAAGATCCGTCACCTCCTGTTGAACAAAGGCCAGCAAACTCTGCTCCGGCGTCAGGGGCGCCTCCGGGGGCGGTTCCAGTTCTACCCGTTGCGGTTCCCGCGGCGCTTCCAGAACAGGGGGCAAGGGGGCGGCGCTTTCTTCCGGGGCAACGGGAACAACAGAAACTTCGTTAGCGGGTTCCGGCGCTTCGGCGATCACCCCGGCGCTAGGGGTTGAAGACACCCAGACCACCCCGGCTAGCAAAGAAAGGATAATCACCCCGGAAACCAGCGCCGTTAACCCCCAATCACTGAGTT
This sequence comes from Cyanobacteriota bacterium, assembly GCA_035285965.1. Taxonomy (GTDB): domain Bacteria; phylum Cyanobacteriota; class Cyanobacteriia; order Cyanobacteriales; family Microcystaceae; genus Synechocystis. Next base: position 705 of record JAYKIZ010000249.1, read on the forward strand.
TGGCGTTAACCCCGGAAGGCAACAGACGGCGCAGAAGCTTAAGCGCCCCCTGCCAGAGATTTTGCAAAGCCGGGTAGGGTGGCAAGAGCCGGTCAAGACCTTGTCTATCCTCCGCCGTCATCTCTAGGGTTTCCAACGGGTCGGGGTAGGCTTGACACAGTAACTCCGCCTGCGCGGCCCACTGACTCAGCGCCGGACTGGGGTCTTCGCTTCCACTGTCCTGGAGGGTCGCCGCTAGGCTCTCCAATTGTTGGGCCGTGTGTTGGAGTTGTTGAATCAACTCCTGTCGGTTGGGCCGTTGTAACTCGGTCATAGTGGCATCTGGGTAAAAACAATTCCGCTCAGAGAACGTTTGAGAAAGCCCCCCTAACCCCCCAATTCTGGGGGGAACCGGATTCAAATTAGGGGTATTTAGCTCTTTTTTGATAACTGATAACTGCTAACTGATATCTGATATCTGTCATCTGATAACTGAAATAAGTTGAGCCACAGCGCCGGAGAGGTCAGACTGTTTCACCAAGGATTCCCCCACCAGAATCGCCTTAGCTCCAGCGTCCGCCACCGTCGCCACATCGGCGGGGGTATGGATGCCCGACTCGCTCACCACCGTAATCCGGCGCTCCTCTAGCACGGCGCCGCGTTGAGCTAACAGGGAGGTTGTGGTCTTTAAATCCACCTGAAAGGTTTCCAGATTCCGGTTATTAATGCCCACCAGTTCTACCCCCTCCAGCGCCAAGACCCGGTCTAATTCTTCTAGGGTATGGACTTCAATCAGCGCCGTCAGCCCGAGGGCGCGGCTAATTTTCAGAAAATAGCGCAAATCCTGATCGCTTAAAATGGCCGCTATCAGGAGCACGGCGTCGGCGCCCTGACCCCGAGCTAGGTAAATTTGGTAGGGGTAGATGATAAATTCTTTGCACAACAAGGGCGCGGACACCGCTTGACGAACCAGAGCCAAATTCTCAAAACTCCCCTGGAAAAACTTTTCGTCCGTTAACACCGAAATACAAGCGGCGCCGCCCTGTTCGTAGGCCTGGGCGATGGCGACGGGGTCAAAGTCGGCCCGAATTACGCCCTTGCTGGGGGAAGCCTTTTTCACCTCCGCGATCAGCGCCGGTTGGTGGGGACTCTCCCTGAGCGCGGCGAGGAAATCCCGAGGGGGCGGCAGATCCCGGACTTTTTTTTGTAGATCTAAGAGGGGCAGGACCTCCCGGCGCTTTTCCACCTCGACTTCCTTGTGCCAAACAATTTCTTCGAGAATATGGCGGGGCTGGGCCTCCGGGTGGGGAGTCTGGTAGCGCAGTGACTCGACCTTAACGGGGGGATTGGGGGGACGACGACGAATTTCCATCGGAGGGGAATCTTGGGAAAACCCTATTTTGTCATACTCCGCTGATGGATCTTACCGCTCCCTAAACAAAACCCATTACCTGGGCGATGGCGCCCAACCCTGGCTTGACTCCGGCTTTTAATTGGTTGCCGCTGTTGTTTACCGCGCAGTCGGGATCTTTTAAACCGTTCCCCGTGAGGACGCAGACCACCTGAGACCCTTCAGGCACCTGATCTTTGACTTTTAATAACCCCGCCACAGAGGCGGCGCTGGCGGGTTCGCAGAACACGCCCTCCTGGGAGGCTAGGAAACGGTAAGCCGCTAAAATTTCGGCGTCGGTGACGGCGTGAAATTCCCCATTGCTATCCTTCGACGCCGCCCAGGCCTTATCCCAGTTAGCTGGGTTGCCAATGCGAATGGCCGTGGCGATGGTTTCCGGGTTGGGCACGGGTTGTCCCGCTAAAAACGGCGCGGCGCCGGCGGCTTGAAAGCCCATCATCCGGGGGAGTTTTTGGCTCTTGCCCGCTTCCTTATACTGACAAAAGCCCCGCCAATAGGCGCTGATATTACCGGCGTTGCCCACGGGAATACAGAGCCAGTCCGGCGCTTCCCGGAGCACGTCCACAATTTCAAAGGCGGCGGTTTTTTGACCCTCTAAACGGTAGGGATTAACGGAATTCACAAGGGTCACGGGGTACTCCGCCGAGAGTTGGCGCACCGCCTTTAAAGCGTCGTCAAAATTGCCCTCAATGGCGATGACCTCGGCGCCGTAAATCAAAGCCTGTCCCAATTTTCCTAGCGCCACATAGCCGTCGGGAATAATCACAAAAGCCCGCAGTCCCGCCCGACGGGCGTAGGCCGCGGCCGCCGCCGAGGTGTTCCCCGTGCTCGCGCAGATCACCGCTTCGGCGCCGGCCTCTTTGGCTTTAGACAGCGCCATGGTCATGCCCCGGTCTTTAAAACTGCCGGTGGGATTTAGCCCGTCATATTTTAGGTAAACTTGAACGTCTCTGCCGATTTCCTGGGCTAGCGCCGGCGCTGGAATCAGGGGCGTGTTGCCTTCCAGTAGCGTCACCACCGGAGTCTCCTCCGTCACCGGCAAGTAGGGGCGATAGGTTTCGATCAATCCCCGCCAGGGGCAGGCGATGGACTGAGGACAGAGGAGGGCGGAAGGGGTCATAGGTCAAAAACGGGGCGGATTCCCAGGGGACAACGGCCAAATTCTTATTTTACCGATAGTTGGCGCCGTCCCTAGGCGTTCGGTAAGGAAGGGGTTAAACCTGGGTTAATGAATCGGTGTTGTCAAAAGCGGGGAAAGCGGTTGACTATAATAACATCAGTCCACAGCGCCGTCTTGTCCGCCGTGAGTTTATCCCAGCAGATTCAACATCCCGAGCGCAGTTACTTCGAGCGCTCCCTCAAACGCCTGGAGCAGGATGTCTTGCGGATGGGCACCCTCGTGGAAGAGTCCTTTCGCCTCAGCCATCAGGCGCTTTTTGAAAATCAACTGGATTGCGCCCCGAAAATTCTCCTTCTGGATAAACAAATTGATCAGTTTTATCGACAGATTGAACAGGAATGCTCGACCTTTTTAACGCTCCAGGCGCCGGTGGCCCAGGATTTGCGGTTGCTCAGCGCCTTTATGCAGTTGGTGCGGGATCTGGAGCGCATCGGCGACTACGCCAAGGATCTGGCGGAAGTGGCCCTGAAGTTAACGCCCTACCCGCCCCGGGACTGTATGCCGGAAATCGCCGCCATGTCCCGCCACGCCCAGCATATGTTAGCCACGAGCCTGGAGGCGCTGGTGGAGTTAGACCGCCACGCCGGGGAAACGGTGAAGCGCATGGATGACACAGTGGACGAAGCTTACGAACGAGTTTATCAAAATCTTGCTCAACAACGGGACGTTAAGGGAGTAGTGGAACCCATTGTCCTGCTGGTCTTGGTTCTGCGTTACTTAGAGAGAATGGCGGATCACGCCACTAATATCGCCCAGCGGGTTTCCTACATTGTCACCGGCAAACGGGGTTGAACAGTTATCAGTTATCAGATATCAGTTGTTTAGTTAACGGGTATGCTTTAATTGCTCTCCTTGGTCGGGGCGCCCTTCGGCTCCGCTCAGGGCGCCAGGGCTGAGCAACGCCGAAGCCCGACTTTCCCTGAACGCCTCAGATCCTTTAGAATTGTCAAATAACTTTACGTTACGTAACAAATCTTAAAGTATTTTAGATCTTTTTTTAAATTCATTTTTGCCCTGTTACCCCTGTGATTCCCCTTCTTTCCGCCTTTCTGACCCCGGCCCGCTATCTTCCGCCCCCTAACCCCCTCCATGTCTTAACCGTTACTCGCCAGCAGAAGGAGCGCTGGGGACTGGCGGCCCTCTCAATGTTTTTAGTGTCGGCGCCGGTCTTTGTCCAGGCTCCCTTGGTGCGGGCCTGGCCTTGGCTGAGTTTGGCTCTGACTCCCCTATGGATCGCCCTAGCCTTAACCTTGAGACGCAACCCAGCCCAATTTATCTGGGGCGATCTACTGCTGGGTTTTAGCTGGTGTTGGTTGGCGGGGTCGATTTATTGGGGTTGGTTTCGCTGGGAGCCGTTCTACCATCTGCCCCTAGAAGCCATCGGCCTGCCGGCGGCGCTCTGGGGTATCAGTCGGCGCCGGGGCTTGATTGGGCATTATTTTTACCTCGGCTCTCTTCTAGGTACGGCCATTACGGATGGGTATTTTTACTTAACGGGCTTAATGGATCATTGGCGCCGGTTAATGGTCGTTGAGCCAGCCCAGGCTGGCTCCGTGCTTCACCAAGCCCTAGGAGAGATACAAACCCCCTGGGGAATCGGTTGGGCTATTGTCCTTGTGCTATTACTATGGGGATTAGGCCTCTGGGCCCTGGGCCAGCGAGCCTATCCTTGGCAGGCCTTTGGCGGCGCTGTCTTAAGTACCATTCTAGTGGATAGTTTATTTTGGCTTGCCGCAATTGCGTCCTAACCCCTGAGCTGTGGAAACTCCCCAACCCCAGACCTATCTTGTCCTGAGCGTCGTCGGAGAACCCCGACAGTTTTCTTTAGACGCTAAGTCCTACTGGACGGTGGGGCGCAATCAGGAAAACGACATTGTGATCACCGATCACTGTATTTCCCGCAACCACGCTATTTTACAGGGGACGGAAACCGGGGAGTTTTTACTGATCGATTTGGGCAGTCGGAACGGAACCTTTGTCAACGGTCGCCGAGTGAGCGTCCCAGTGACTCTGCGTCATGAGGATGAAATTACCTTTGGCAAAACCCAGGCGGGCTATTATCGTCCCAACGAAGCGGGAACGGAAGCGCCGGCCCGGAAACGGGAGCGAGACACCCAAACCAGCGTCATCCACGAGCGCCGCCTGATGACGGTCATGGTGGCGGATATGCGCAATTTTACGGGTTTAGCCCGGCAGGTTAAAGAAGAAGACCTCTCGGCGCTGATTGGTAACTGGTTCCGAGAAGCAGGGCAAATCCTACGGGAAGCGGGGAGTTGGGTGGATAAATATATTGGCGACGCCGTGATGGCGCTCTGGTTCCACGGCGAGAACAGTGTCACTCCTGAAGAAATGCTCCGCATTTTTGAAGCGATTAGCAGTCTCAACCGCATGACCCAAATCATGTCGGACTATTACCCGTTGCCCTTTCCCCTGCGGATTGGGGTAGGGCTAAACACCGGCTACGCCATGGTGGGCAACACCGGGAGCGGCGACCACCCGGACTACACCGCCATTGGGGATACCGTTAACGCGGCGTTTCGGCTAGAGTCCGTGACCAAACAAGCGGGCTTTGACCTGGCGCTCGGGGAAAAAACCTACAGCTATCTGCCCCTGGCTCGGGATCTGGAGAAATATTTCCAATTTCACCATCTGGACTTAAAGGGCTACGAAGACCCCATGCCCGCCTACGGCTTGACCTTTGAGCAATTGGCTCAATTCATCCAGGCGACTCTAGCCAGCGAGACCCTGAGCGACGGAAACGAACGCTAAAAAAACTACGACAATCCGTCAAACTTTGGTGTAAGATCGGGGTTGTCCCTAACCGCTAGGGGCCAAGGCGGAGAACTGTCTCTCAGCCGCCCCTTAATCGCATCTCCAGTCTAAACGCTATGTCTAAACAACTTGGACTCCTGCTTGCGGGTCTCTGCCTCGTCCTTTCTAGCTTTTTCTTGGCCGTCAGCCCCGCCGCCGCCGAGACGGTGAAAGTGAAAATGGGTTCCGACGCCGGCGCGCTTCAATTCGACCCCGCCACCGTCACCATCAAAGCGGGGGATACCGTCCAGTGGGTGAATAATAAACTCTCTCCCCACAACGTAGTGGTGGAAGGCAACGACGCCCTTTCCCACAAAGCCCTGCTCTTCTCCCCCGGCGAATCTTTTGAATCCAGCTTCACCGAACCCGGCGAGTACACTTACTACTGCGAACCCCACCGCGGCGCCGGTATGGTGGGCAAAATTATCGTTCAGTAGTTTAGTGTCCTTGATCTGAATTGAGATCATCCCTGACCGTTCCGGGAAAAACTCAGACCCCAGCTCCCTCCAGTTTGTCCCTCTCAGGGAGAAAAGAGGGAGCTTTTTAGCGCCAGCTCCCTGTTTGCCGACCGTCGCTAGTCCCTCTTTAAAAAGACGGCGCCGGGGAGCAAAGTCCGATAAACTAATTGGGTTAACCCGCCTTGTTGGGATAACGCCTCAACGCTTAACCTCGATTACGTTTAACCTTAATATGGACGACGCTCAAACCAACCTCCTGCTCAAGCGCCCCGTGGCCCTCAAGGTGATTGTCACCGCCCGCTGGAAAGAGGAAATGCAACAGCAACTCCAGGCCCAGATTAACCAAATGGACGCCCAAATCCAGCAGTTAGACCTCCAGGGGCAACGAGCCATCATGGAGATCCAGAAACAAAGCATTGTTCCCCTGCCCCCCAGCGTCAGCCAGCAAATCGAAAACATTCAAATACAGGTCAATCAGCAAAAAAGCGAGATGCTGGAGCAAAAAAATCAGGCCCTTCAACAAATGCAACAGGTGCAACTACTGGATCTGGAGCAGGAAGTGGTGCAGGGACAGATGGAGAGCTTCTTCCGGTTGGAAAAAGGCGATAACCTGATCCAAAAACTGAATGTGGAAATCGTCATGCGGGACGGCGTGGTGGTGGATATCCGGGGGGATCTCTAGGTATGGCGGTCGCGCCTTTCCCCGTCGCTATCGTTTTGGGAACTCGCCCGGAGGCCATTAAACTAGCGCCGGTGATCCAAGCCTTCCAGCGCCGACCGGAGACGTTTGCAACCCAGGTGGTTCTAACGGGTCAACACCGGGAGATGGTGGCCCAGGTGATGGATCTCTTTAGTTTAACGGCGGACGCGGATCTGGAAATTATGCGCTCCCGCCAGACCTTAACGGAGATCACAGCCCGCAGTTTAGCGGGGTTAGAGCAATTATTTTCTCAACTAGCGCCGAAACTGGTCATCGTTCAAGGGGATACCACCACGGCCTTCGCCGCGGCGCTGGCGGCCTTTTACCAACAGATCCCGGTGGGCCACGTGGAAGCGGGTCTGAGAACCGATAACCTCTTTAACCCCTTCCCGGAGGAAGCCAACCGGCGCTTGATTTCCCAACTGGCCCAACTGCATTTCGCGCCTACCCCTTTGGCTCTGGAAAATCTGGCTCGCTCCGGGGTGACGGGGCAATGTTTCCTCACGGGCAACACCGTCATTGACGCCCTCCTAACGGTGGCGGGGCAAAAGCCCCCCTGTCCCGTTCCCGGTTTGGACTGGGAGGAGAAAAAAGTCCTGCTGGCCACGGTGCATCGTCGGGAAAATTGGGGAGCGCCGTTGGCGGATATTATTACCAGTTTTGAACGAATTCTGGCGGAGTTTCCCGATACGGCGCTCTTACTGCCCCTCCACCGCAACCCGACGGTGCGGGAGCCGATTCAGGCCCGGTTGGGGGATCATCCCCGGGTTTTTTTAACGGAACCCCTAGACTACGCCCAACTCGTCGGCGCTATTCAGCGCTGTTACCTCTTGCTTACGGATTCCGGCGGTCTTCAGGAAGAAGCGCCGAGTTTGGGAAAACCGGTTTTAGTCCTGCGGGAAACCACGGAGCGGCCAGAAGCGGTGACGGCGGGCACGGCGAAATTGGTAGGAACTGACCCGGAAACGGTGGTCTCCGCAGCCCGGGAGTTGTTAAAAAATCCCCTGGCCTACGACGCCATGGCCAACGCCATTAACCCCTTTGGGGACGGAACCGCCAGCGCCCAAATTGTTCAGATCGTCGAGGATTTTTGCCGGGTTCATGGCTGAGACCACTTTTACCCTCTCCCTGCCCCATCCCGAGGCGGCGCTGGCCTTGGCGGGGAGCGGCGAAGATAACCTCAAATACTTAGCCAACCATACCGGCGTCCGGGTTATCCTCCGGGGGCAGGATTTGCTCTTGAGCGGGGAAGCTAAGGCGCTGGAGCGGGCCCGGCAAATTTTGGGTCTTCTGGAACCCCAGTGGAGCCAGGGCAAGGCGCTCCACCGACCGGATTTCTTAACCGCTTTTCAGGCGCTGGACACGGGGCGGACGGAGGAGTACCAAACTCTGCAAAAAAACGTCCTGGCCCGCACTCGCCGGGGGGAAAGCATCCGGGCCAAGACCTTCCGCCAGCGCCAGTATGTCAAGGCTATCCAAAGCCACGATATTACCTTTTGCATTGGGCCCGCGGGCACTGGTAAAACCTTCCTCGCCGCGGTTTTGGCTGTTCAGGCTTTATTAAATAACGACTGCGAGCGTATTATCCTCACCCGACCGGCGGTGGAGGCGGGGGAAAAACTGGGGTTTTTGCCGGGAGACCTGCAACAGAAGGTCAATCCCTTTTTACGCCCCCTCTACGACGCCCTCTACGAATTTATCGACGCCGAAAAAATTCCCGATTTGATGGAACGGGGCAAAATCGAAGTGGCGCCCCTGGCCTATATGCGGGGTCGTACCCTCAGCAACGCCTTTATCATTGTTGACGAAGCCCAAAACACCACCCCCGCTCAACTGAAAATGGTGTTGACCCGTCTGGGATTCGGCTCCAAAATGGTGGTCACCGGCGATGTCACCCAAACGGATTTGCCCAGCCATCAGGCGTCCGGTTTAGTGGTGGCCCAAAGTATTCTCAAGGGGGTAGAAGGGATCGCTTTTTGCGTTCTCGGTCAGGCTGACGTTGTTCGTCATCCTCTGGTACAACGCATCGTGGAAGCCTACGAACGTCAGTCCCAGTGAAGTCCTCGCCCTAGGAGATATGTCGATTTGTAAAAAGAATATTAAGACAACCTAAAGAAAATAAAGGGGCGGGGATCAGCAAAATCCTTATGGAATCAGGGCTAGAACCGATTTTAGCCTTTTTGGGCATGGTGCAGAATAGAGACAACTGTTAAATCAGCCCCCTTTTTAGATTCCCTTTTGAGAGACCCCGATGAAAACGGCAAATTTTTTAACCTCCTCCTGCAGGCACTGCCGCTACTACCAAGCGGAGGGCCGTAGAGGGGGAATGTGTCATCAACTGAATGTGCCGGTGCAGGGGGAATGGTCGGCCTGTACCCTAGCGGCCCGTCCCTTCGCCAACGCCTGGGAAAGTTTGGAGGATGTCGTGCGCCTGGAACAGACCTTAAACCTCAACTACGACGGGGAAAGAACCAGCGAAGCGGCGCCCACCGTCGAGCATCCCTGGTCTAAGGTTTAGACTTGATCATTATCCGTCCCTTGCTCCTGAGAAGTGGCGCTATCGGGTAGATAAGTTTTTAGACAGGGATCTTGATTACGTTATAGTTCACGAGACATAACGATGCAAGAACGGCTCATCTTCTTAGCAATAGCATAAAGTAATATAGCATTTACATGTGAGTCATGGACAAAGTCCCTGCTAGCCCTTTACCCGTCCGGGTTTTGGAGTGGCTGGCGTTTACGTCTCGTTTGAAAATGCTATATAAAGTTTTACATCGGAAGACTGTCGGCGACGCTTTTTTCAAAGAACTAGACGATCTCGTCAGCAAACTCTGCGACGACTTTGAGCATACCGTGCGTCGCCCTAGGGAGTAATTTACAATCCTTGGACCCGTAGCCCAATGGCGGAGGAGGAGATGATCCTTGGGCCCCGGCCCCCAATGACCTTAGAATAATCTGAAAACACCGTTTTATTTTTTTTTCCCTGTCCCGCCCTATAATCAAGGAGAACATCAATGCTAAAGAAACTGTTTGGCAGTAAAAAAGAAGAATTTTTTATCCAACTGGACGAGTCCCAGGACGCCAAAACCCCGGAGCCGAAGGCTGAACCGGCGCAGGCTCCCGTCGCCGTAGAAGCGCCTCCCGCGGAAGCGGCGCGGGCCAAGAGCAAGAAGACCTCCGTTAAAAAAGCCAAAGCCGAGCCGGCCAAAGAAGTCGCGCCCGCTCCCGTCGCCCCGGCGCCGAAACCCCAGCCCACCCAGGTGGAATTTGCCACCAAATACCTGATTACGGATAGTATGGCTCGGCGCCAACCCGGCCCCAGTTTGAATAAGTTCAAGGAAATGGCCCGGACGCTGAAAACTCGTTAACGGCGCCGGCAAGGGGGCGTTCTTGCCGACGCCTCTCATGCCAAACGTTGAGAGGAATTGAGGCTTTGATGGCGGGCGATTTTTTGTAAAAACTCCTCCGTCAGTTTGACAAAGGCCTTAGAGCCTTGGGTCTGGGGCATGGCGCTGACCACGGGCATAAAACTATCCACCGCCTTAGCCACATTGACGTCCATGGGAATGGACTGGCTAAAGATTTGCTCCGGCTGAAAGTCGTTTTGGACTCGCCGCATGACTTGGTTATAGTAGCGACTCAGGAGATTGCCGCCGGAGAGGATAAAAACCACCCCTAGGAGATTAATATTTAATTCCCCCTCGGAGGCCCGGTGACTTTCCTTGAGTTTGACAATCCGGCGCTCTAGCAGTTGCATCCCTACCACTGAGAGGGGTTCCGGGCGAGCGGGCAGGAGGTAAAAATCGCTAGCCGCAATGGCGCTCCGGGTGAGGAGATTATAACCCGGCGCGCAGTCAAGAATAATAAAATCATATTCATCTTGCACTGGCTCTAAAATTTGCCGGATTAAGCGCCCTTCAAATTGGTTCCAGACCCGTTCAAATTCTAGGGAACCAGCGGCTTGGGCGTCCTGATGGAGTTTTTCGGAGACTAAATACTCGTCGTAGAGTTCGATGTCTCCGGGTAAAAGTTCGAGTCCCTCAATGCCGCCAATGGCGGGGCAGATAATATCGGAGATATCCAGCTTACTGTAGGGGTTGGGTTGGAGGGCGTTCTCCAACAGGTAACTGAGGGTGCGGCGCTTCTTGCGGAGTTGCGCAAAATCTTGAGGCGCCATGAGGCTGAGGGTGGCGCTGATCTGAGCGTCGAGATCTAGCACGAGAACTCGTTTGCGCTGGTATTGGGCCAGGCAGGTGGCTAAATTAACCGTCAGGGTGGTTTTGCCCACGCCCCCCTTCATATTGACTGTGCTGATAATGCTGACCATGCCCGGCGCCGTAATTTTAATGATCTGTAAACGGTTGAGGTTAGGATACCAAATTCCGGGAAGGTTGTTGGATTCTTCCTCTTACCCATCAGCGCCGGGGATCGTCCAATGGATTGACAATATCGAGGTATTTTAACGGGACTGAAATCAAGCGTTTTGGGCGAGGGCGCAACGCGGGGCGTTTAACGTTTTCAAAGGGCCTTGGCTGGCTTAGGGATAAATTCCGATATCCGCATCGGGGATATCGGAACTATCGGGTCCTTAGGCTTCCGCGGGAACTTCTGTCGGCGCCGCTTCCGGGGTTGCCTTGGGCGTCTCCAACTTCAGGGTGAGAAAGCGGAGCACTTCGTCGCTGAGGCGCATACTCCGCTCTAGGGGCGCGATTTGCTGACCGGCGCCCTGGAAATGGAAGAGGGCGTAAATCCCGTCCACGAAGCGGTTAATGGGATAGGCGAGACGGCGCTTGCCCCACACTTTGACTTCGACGTTCTGGGCTTCCTGTTGGGCGAGAAAGTCTTTATATTTGGTCACTTCTTGTTGAACCTGCTCCTCCGGGAGGTCGGGGCGCAGAATGACCATCATTTCGTACTGATTCATCGGTTTTGTTTCCTTATGGGCAAGGGGGCCTTTAGGCGGATTGAGGAGCAATCCCGTAAAAGCAAGGATCATTAATCATACTACGATGGGGTATGATCTGTCTCTCTCCCGTTGTTGGCGCTCTTTGCTTGGGGATGACGCCGAGGGGTTAAGGCCGATAACGCCGCCGTTAAGACTCAAAATTCCCCCGGCGCCGGTATTACAAGATGAGATTTTTGGAGGTTTTTTGATGACTCTCGCCCCGACGTCGAGCCGCTTTGCCCTGACCACGCCCCTCTACTACGTCAACGATATTCCCCACCTAGGCAGCGCCTACACCACCCTGGCCGCGGACGCCCTGGCTCGATTTAAACGCCTACAGGGTCATCCCGTCCGGTTCATTACCGGCGCCGACGAGCACGGGCAAAAAATTCAGCGCACCGCCGAAGCTCTGGCCCTTGATCCCCAAACCCACTGCGACCACATTGTCGAAAAATTTCAGACCCTCTGGACGGCGCTGGAGATCCGCTACGACCGCTTTAGCCGCACCACGGTGCCGCGACACCGGGCCATTGTGGAGGACTTTTTTAACCGGGTCTACGCCCAGGGAGACATTTATCAAGCCCAACAACGGGGCTGGTATTGCGTGGCCTGCGAGGAGTTTAAGGAAGAGCGGGATTTGCTAGAGGGCGGTCATTGCCCCCTGCACCCCAAGGTCAAGGCGGAATGGCGGGACGAAGAAAACTATTTCTTCCGCCTCTCCCGTTACCAGGAACCGTTAGAGCGCCTTTATCAAGAAAAACCGGAATTTATCCAACCGGAGAGTCGCCGCAACGAGGTCTTGAAATTCGTCGCCCAGGGACTTCAGGATTTTTCCATCTCCCGGGTGAATGTGGATTGGGGCTTTCCCCTCCCCTGCGACCCCAGCCATACCCTTTATGTCTGGTTTGACGCCCTGCTGGGCTATGTGACGGCGCTGTTGGAGCCGGAAGACGAGCCGACCCTAGAGAACGCTTTAGCCACCTGGTGGCCCATTAACCTCCACTTAATTGGTAAAGATATTCTGCGTTTCCACGCCGTTTACTGGCCTGCCATGTTAATGTCCGCCGGCCTACCCCTGCCAGAACGGGTTTTTGGCCACGGTTTCCTGACGAAGGACGGCCAAAAAATGAGCAAAAGCCAGGGCAACACCATCGATCCCCTCGATCTCGTCCATCGCTACGGCGCCGACGCGGTGCGTTACTACTTTTTGAAAGAGATTGAATTTGGGCGGGATGGGGATTTTAACGAAACCCGCTTTGTCCAAATTCTCAACGCCGATTTGGCTAACGATTTGGGTAACCTCCTGAACCGCACCCTCGGGATGGTGAAAAAATATTGCCAAGGACAAGGCCCCCAACTCGCCGGCGCCGATATTGAGCCGGAACAGACCCTGCGGCGGCTGGGGGAAACCCTCGGGGAACGGGCGACCGAAGCTTATGAGCAATTGGCCTTCCATCAAGTCTGCGAAGCCGCCCTTGCCCTTGTCCAGGCGGGGAATAAACACATCGACGAGACGGCGCCCTGGAAACGATTTAAAGCCGGCGATCAGGCGGAAGTGGAGAAAATTCTCTACAGCGTCTTGGAATCTCTACGCCTAGCGGCCTATCTTCTTGCCCCCATTATTCCTAGCCTGAGCGAGCGCATCTACGCCCAACTGGGCTTTAACCTCGCGACGGCGGACTTTGAGCGCCATAGTCAATGGGGTATCCTCAGCGCCCAACGGGAGTTGCCCGAGGGTCAACCCGTGTTTGCCCGTCTTGAGTTACCCGCAAACGGCGCCGAATCGGAAAAGACCGTCTAGAATGGGGAGCGGCTCTAGGGAAAAGTACTTTTTGACTAACCAATTGCCCTTCTCCTTGCCGTTGGAGGTTGTTTAAAAGGCCAACTCTTCTCACAGTTCCGAGTATTCACGGAGAAAACCAGGGACTTTCCAATCCTCCTCCTAACCGTCCTTCGTTAATCTAACCGGTTTATGGTAAGATTGACGCTTTCAAAACCTTACTTTTTTCCCTTTCCTCTATTTTTTAAAACGCTTTAATCTTTTTTTAAGACGCTACTTTATGTTTGAAGATTTTGAGAATGATCCCCTCTTTACCCCGGATCAGCTCCTCGAAAACCGCGGGCGAGTGGCGATTTTTATCGACGGTTCCAACCTCTTCTACGCGGCGCTCCAGTTGGGCATTGAGATCGACTATACCAAATTATTGCACGCCCTTACAGGGGGATCCCGCCTACTGCGGGCCTTTTTCTACACCGGAGTAGACCGCACCAACGAAAAACAACAGGGCTTTTTGCTCTGGATGCGGCGCAACGGCTACCGGGTCATCGCCAAGGATCTGGTGCAACTCCCCGACGGCTCCAAAAAAGCCAATTTGGATGTGGAAATCGCCGTGGACTTGATGTCCCTGGTGGGTTTCTTCGACACCGCCGTTATCGTTAGCGGCGACGGAGACCTGGCCTACGCCGCCGACGCCGTCAGTTATCGCGGCGCTCGCATCGAGGTGGTGAGCTTGCGCTCCATGACCAGCGACAGTTTGATTAATGTCTCCGACCGCTATATTGATCTGGATCAAATCAAAGACGAGATCCAAAAACAACCCAGAAACAGCCCCGCCTACCGGGGCGGATTAACCGGTCTCACCCTCCGGGAATCCGGCGCGTCCTAAAGTCTATTTTTCCCGAACCCCCATGAGCGCCGCCCCCCCCGCCCGCGATCCCTGGAACGCCAGCCTCTACCAAAACCAACACGCCTTCGTTTGGGAGTATGGTCAAGATCTCCTTTCTCTCTTGCAAGTCAAGGCGGGAGAACGGATTTTAGACCTTGGTTGCGGCGCCGGGCAACTAACGGCGCTGATTCACCGGCAGGGCGCCGCCGCCATTGGACTCGACAGTTCCCCCCAGATGATCGCCCAGGCTCGGGAAAATTTCCCGACTTTGGATTTTCGCCTGGCGGACGCCACCGCCTTTGCCCTAGAGGCTTCCGTGGACGCGGTTTTTTCCAACGCCGCCCTCCACTGGATCCAGCAACCGGAGGCGGCGCTGGAACGGGTCTATCAGGCCCTGAAACCGGGGGGGCGCTTTGTGGCCGAGTTGGGGGGCAAGGGCAATATCCAGTCCATCCGTCACACCCTAGCGGCGCTGTTGGCTAAACGGCATTATGATCTCCCTCATCCCTGGTACTTCCCCAGCTTGGGCGAATATACTTGCCTCCTAGAGAAAAAAGGTTTTCGAGTGACCTACGCCATTTTGTTTGAGCGCCCCACACCCCTGGAGCAGGGAGAGCGGGGCCTCTTTAACTGGTTGACCCAGTTCGCGCCGGTTTGGCTGGCTCCCCTAGCGCCGACGGAGCAAGAGCAACTCTATTGGCAAGCCACGGAAATTCTTCGGCCTCAGCTCTACCGGGGCGGGATTTGGTGGGCCGATTATTGTCGCCTGCGGGTTTCGGCGCTGAAACCGGAGTCTGAGTCTTAAACTTGTCTAGAGCGGCGCCGGAGCGATACCCTACATTCCAGTTCCTCCGGCCTCGGCGCCGGATTTCCCCTAATTTATGAAGCGTATTTTTATCACCGGCGTCAGCGGTTGTATTGGTCACTATCTCGCCGAAGCCTTGCTCCCTATTGAGGATTACGAACTCTTTTTACTGGCGCGGAATCCCCAAAAATTGCGCTTTAACCCCCAGGATTACCCCCGGGTTCATCTCATCCCCGGCGACCTGGCTCAGATTGAAGACCAGGCGGAGCTGTTAAAAACCATGGACTGCGCCGTCCTCATCGCCACCAGTTGGGGCGATCCCCAGGAGACCTTTCAAACTAATGTGGTCAAAACGCTGACTTTGATGAATCTCCTCGATCCCGACCGTTGCGAGCAGATTATTTATTTCTCCACCGCCAGTATTTTAGACCGCCAAGGCAATCCTTTACCGGAGGCGGGAGAATTAGGCACCGATTATATCCGCACCAAATATCTCTGCCATCAGGCGCTCAGCGGGGAAGTGTTGGCGGGGGATCTAACAATTAATCCTCTATTAACTGAGAAAATTACCGTTGTTTATCCCACCCTCGTCTTTGGCGGCGCCGGGGATAAACCCTATTCCCACCTCTCCGGGGGGCTGGGGGAAATTTTAAACTGGCTCAATCTGATCCGCTGGTTTCAGGCCGACGGCAGTTTCCACTTCATCCACGCCCGAGACATCGCCCGGGTGGTGGCCTATCTCATCGCCCATCCCCAGGGGCGCCGTCAGGATTGGGTCTTAGGGAACGCCCCCCTCACCGTTAAAGCGGCGCTGGCGGAAATTTGCGCCTATCTCGGCAAACCCGTTTATTTCCAAATTCCCCTATCGATCCCCCTGGCTAACTTCTTCATTCGCCTCTTTCGCATTGAAATGGCGCCCTGGGACCGCTTTTGTCTCAACTACCGTCATTTCACTTACCCGAATCCCGTCAACCCCGACGCCTTGGGGTTGGAAAGTTATAGCCCCACGGTGGCTCGGTTGATGGAAGCGAGCGGTATTATCTCGGGAAAAACCGGCCCAACCTCATAAATACTGGCCCGATTCTAAAGATTCGTAAAGATTATCTATCTGGGGGATTCGGCCCTTGGGAGGCTAACAGACAATTAAGGAATCTCCGTTGGTTTTCCCCATGTCTAGGATCTCCTCTCCCCACCCGCCTTCCCCGGAAGAATCGACCCGGGCCCGAATTTTAAGCCAAGCCCTGCGTTTGTTCGCTAATCAGGGTTATGAAGGCACCACAACCAAGGCGCTGGCCAAGGCCGCCCAGGTGGCGGAGGGCACGATTTTTCGCTATTTCTCCAACAAAAAAGCTATCCTAGCGGCGGTCGTCACCCAGGGCTGGGTGGACATCCTGACAGATTTGTTAACGGAACTCAGCGGTATGGACGGATATGACGCCATCGCCCAGGTGATGCGGCGCCGGATGTTGCGTCTGAGGGAAAATAAATATCTTCTCCAAGTCTGTTTTGTGGAGGCCCAGCACCACCCGGATTTGAGGGAGCGGATTCAAGGGGAAATTATTGACAAAATGACAGGAGTGGCGGAAGCCTTTTTTCAAACCGCTATGGAGCGGGGCGTTTACCGACCGATGAATCCGCGGATCGTGGCTCAGGTTTTCTTGGGCATGTTCACCGTCGCCGGTTTTTCCGAACAGCTCCTCGAACCGAACGCCTCTCCCGCGGCGCTCCAGGAAATGGCGGAGGGCTTGGCGGATATTTTTCTCCACGGGGTTTTGGCCTAGATGATTGACGTGGTTGGCATTGGGCTGGAGGGCGCCTGCGGCTTATCCCCCCGCGTCCTGGCGCTGATTGAAGAGGCTCCACTCCTAGTCGGCGCCGAGCGTCATTTGGCCTATTTTCCCCGCCATCCGGGACGAAAAATTCTCCTGGGGGAAGGATTATCGGGACTGGCGGAGTTAGATCCGCAACTCCCCGCGGCGCTTCTCGCCAGCGGCGATCCCCTCTTTTTTGGACTAGGCCGCCTGTTGTTGACTCAGTTTCCGCCGGAGCTTCTCCGTTTCCATCCCCACCTCAGTTGTCTCCAGTTGGCCTTTAGTCGCCTCAAGTTGCCCTGGCAAGACGCGACGGTGGTGAGTCTCCACGGACGGTCGTTAGATTTATTAATTCCCCCTCT